>NZ_JBAWUK010000001.1:0-260913 GCF_037079935.1 Stenotrophomonas maltophilia group sp. Smal12
CAACGGCTTTGACCGATGTGGAGGTCTTGCAGGCCTCTTTGGCGACCTGCAGTTTGAAACGCGCGTCGTATCTGTTCATGTATCCCTCGGGGTTGGATCTGATGTCCAACTCCCGGGGGTCACTTCAACCCTTGGGGGCTCGATGGCGCCATCCATGGCGCCAACGGTCCTGCCCACCCACACCGCCCCACCTCTGACAAATTCCTGCGATCTGCCGGAATGGAACGGCCTGCTCTTGGTGGGTGTCGACCTTGGTCGACACGTAGATCCATGCCATGCATGGATGAATCACGATTGAAAAACGCTCAACCGACTTCGTACAGCTCCAGCGGCAGGCCATCCGGATCGGCGAAGAAGGTGAAGCGGCGGCCGGTGTACTCGTCCACGCGGACCGGTTCGCAGGCGACGCCATTCGCGGCCAGGCGCTGGATGAAGGGTTCCAGTACAGTCACCCGGAACGCGAGGTGGCGCAGGCCCTGGGCCTCCGGGCGGCTGGGGCGGGGCGGTGGCGAGGGGAACGAGAACAGTTCCAGCTGTCCGCCGTCGGGCAGGGCCAGGTCCAGTTTCCAGGAATCGCGCGCAGCGCGGTGGTTCTCGGCCAGTACGCGCAGGCCGAGGATACGGACGTAGAAGTCTTTTGAACGCGCGTAATCGCTGCAGATCAGTGCCGCATGGTGGATGCCCAGCAGGGCGTCGGAACCAGTGTTCATTGCAGGGTGTCCAGCCAGCGCTGGGCGATCTTCAGTGCCAGCGGATAAGGTTCGGGGGCGTTGCGGTTGGTCAGCACGATCACGGTCAGGTGCTTTTCCGGGTGTCGCACGACCACATTGCGGAAGCCGATGCTTTCGCCACTGTGCCATTGCACCGGGCCGTTCAGGCGCCAGCCGAAGCCGTAGTGCGGCACATCCGGTTCGGATGTCGATGTGGCCGGGCTGAACATCGCGCGGCGCGAGGCCTTCGACAGCAGGCGGTCGTCGTACAGCGCCGCATCCCAGCGGGCGAGGTCGTCCAGCGAGGAGTAGATCCCGCCATCGCCGAGCACGGCACTGGTGGCGCTCTGGTCGGTGCGCTGCCAGCGGCCATCGATCCAGCTGTAGCCATAGGCGCGTGCGGCGATGGTATCCATGCCGTCCTGATGGGCCACAGTGTGGGCCATGCCTAGCGGGCGGAAGATGCGCTGTTGCAGGAAGGCTGCGAAATCCAGGCCGGAGGCACGGCCGACGATCAGTGCCAGCAGCGCATAGCCGCTGTTGCTGTAGTGGTACTGCGTGCCCGGCGCGAACTTCAGCCGGTCCTGGCGTGACAGCAGGGTCAGCACATCGGCGTCATGCACCTGCCGAGTGTCAGCCGGATCCATCAGGTCTTCGTAGTCGAGCAGGCCGCCGGTGTGCGAGAGCAGCTGGCGGATCGTGATGGCCGCGGCAGCCGGTGGCAGTTCGGGCAGCCACTGCCGGGCGGGTTGATCCAGCCCAAGCCGGCCATCCTCCACCAGCAGCAGCACCGCCGCAGCGGTGAACTGCTTGCTGACCGAGGCCAGCCGGAAGTTGCTGGCCGGGGTGACCGCAGTGCCGTCCTCCACCACCGCCAGGCCGTAGCCACGGCGGAACACCGCTTGCCCGTCGTGCAGCACCAGGACTGCAGCACCGGGTACCTGGCCGTCGTAGGCCTGCATCAGCCCGTCGATGCCCGCATCCGGTGGCGTCAGCACCGGTGCGGCGATACCCGTTGAAGGCAGCAGGCCCAGCACGACGGCGAACAGGGCGACGGCAGGGCGCATGGTGGCTCCGGAGGGGTCAAGGAGAAGGCGTGGGCGTAGTGCTGGCCGGCTGAACCATCCAGCGTTCCATCTTGCGGTCAAGCACGTCCAGCGGCATCGAGCCGTCCTTCAGCAGTTCGGCGTGGAAGCGGCGCAGGTCGAAGGCGGCGCCCTGGCGTGCCTTGGCCTTGTCGCGCAGGGCAACGATGGTGGTCAGGCCGGCGACATTCGACAGCGCCTGGCCGGGCTGGGCCATGATCCGCTCGACTTCGGCGTTGGCATCGTCGCTGCTCATGTCCACGGTCTTCTGCAGGTAGGTGACAGCCTGCTGCTTGCTCCAGCCCTGGGCGTTCACGCCGGTGTCGGCCACCACGCGGGCGGCGCGCAGCAGGCGCGAGTACAGGTAGCCGATGCGGTCGTAGGGATCGGTGTAGATGCCCAGATCCTCGCCCAGCGTTTCTGCGTACAGGCCCCAGCCTTCGACGAAGGCGAGATCGCCACCGAGGCGGCGGAAGCGTGGCAGCTTGGCCAGCTCCTGCTGCAGGCCCAGCTGCACGTGGTGGCCCGGGATCGCTTCATGCAGGTACTGCACCGGCACGTTCCAGCGCTTTCGGCTGGGCAGGTCGCGGGTGTTGATGTACAGCACGCCCGGTTGACCGGCCGCCGACGGCTGATAGGCGGCAGCGGCGGCGGTCAGTGCACGTTCCGGTTCCACCGCACGGACCTCCAGCGGTGCCTGCGGCAAGGTATCCAGCACCTGCGGCAGGCGTGCGCTGACCTGTTGCTGCACCTGGCGGTAGCGGTTGATCAGCGCGTTGGCGTCGCCGTACTGGAACTGGCGGTCGTTGCGCATGCTGCGCAGCAGCTTGGTGGGAGAGCCGCGCAGCTTGGCGTCCTTCATCACCGTGGCGATCTGCGCCTGCAGTTCCTGCACGCGCTGTTCGCCCAGCGCATGCAGTTGTGCGGCGGTCTGGTCGCTGGCGGTGGTCTGCACGATCAGGTTGGCGTACCAGGCCTGGCCATCGGGCAATGCGCCCAGGCCGCTGCTGGTGCGTGTGGCCGGCAGGTATTCGGTGGCGATGAAGCCGCGCAGGGCGCGGTAGGCCGGCATGATGCGCAGCTCGATCATGCGCTTGTATTCGGCGCTGATGCGCGCCTTGTCCTCAGCCGGGATGGTGTTCGGCATGGTGCGGATCGGCGACCAGAAAATGCTCTCCTCGGCGGTCGGCTTGATCACCGCATCCAGCTGCGGCAGCACTTTTTCCATCAGGTCGCGTGGTTGCACCACGCCGGCCTTCATGCCCTGGCGCATGTTGTCGATGGCCTGGTCGAACAGCTCGGGAATGCCCAGCGAACGGCGTGACCAGGTGTCGTAGTCCTGCACGGTGTTGAATGGCTGTGCGCCCGCACCGGAGCCGAGGATCGCCATGATGCTGCCGATGTTGTAGTACTGGCTGATCGGCATCATCCAGCTCGGGTAGCGCTCGGCGGCCAGTGATGCGCGCGCGTCGCGCACGAAGATCTCGTAGCTGAGCAGGTCCTGGCCCTGCAGGCCGTCACTGCCGAGCTTCTCGACCTTGCCCAGCCATTGCGTGGTGAAGTCGTGCGACTGCTGGCGCCAGGCGGCGGACAGGATGTTGGGCAGCTGGTCGTTGTAGCGGGCCTCGCCCTGGAAGGTGGCCTGCAGCGGGTTCAACCGCATCGAGGCATCCCAGTACTCGTCGTACAGGCGCTCCAGCTGCACCTGCTTGGGTACGGCCCGGGCCGGGGCGACCGGGCGCGGCGCGGCGCGGCGCGCCGAGCTGCCACGCGCCGGCGCGGTGACGCGGGCGGGCCTGGCCTTGGGCTTGGCAGCCTGGCGGGTCTGCGCGGCGGCAGGGCGGCTGGCCTTTTTCTTCGCTGCTTCGGCCGACGGTACGGCACTGAACAGGAACAACGCGGCAATGGCGGCGGCCAGGGCGCGGGTGCGATGCGGCATCAGGAGCTTCCGTGGAACACAGACCGTGGAGCTTGCACGATCCGGCCGCGTACGGCCAGCGTGAAGGCGCAGTCAGCTTGCCGTCGCTGGGGCTTCAGTCAGCCGCGGCGGCGGCGCGCAGCGCGGCGGCCCTGTCTGCGCCCAGGTAGCGGGTGATCGCACGCCGCATCAGGTACAGCAGTGGAATCAAGGCAACCGCAAAGCCCATCTTGTAGATGTAGTTGACGCTGCTGACGGCCAGGAACAGTGAGGTCGGCCAGTGCTGCGGGCCGAGCACGAAGGCGATCCAGATCACTACAAAGCTGTCCACCACCTGGGAGATCGCGGTGGATCCGGTCGCACGCAGCCACACGTGGCGCTCGCCGGTGGCCTGGCGGATGCGGTGGAACACGGCCACGTCGATCAGCTGGCCGAGCAGGAAGGCCACCAGCGAACCGGCGATGGTCCACATGCCCTGGCCGAACACCGCTGCGAATGCCGCCTGGTAGTCCGGCACGCCGTGGCCGTCCATCGAGGTGACCCACCAGCTGGCCGGCGCCAGCGAGATCGCTGCGAAGGCGAACAGGAAGCCATAGGCGATCAGCACCACGGCCAACCACGAGATGAAGCGCACGCCGCGCTTGCCGAAAAACTCGTTGATCGTGTCGGTCATGATGAACACCACCGGCCACAGCAGGGTACCGGCGGTGAAGCTGAGCGAACCGGTCTGGCCAAACAGGTTCCAGTTCAGCGGATCGATGCCGAGGGTGTCTTCCAGCGCGAAGATCTTCACCCCGATCAGTTCGGCCAGCACGGCGTTGCCGCAGAAGAACGCGGCCAGCACGATGAACAGCAGGACCGCGCGGTCCTGCAGCGGGCGCTCGATTGGCGCCGCGGTGGTCATTCGCTGCGTTCGCCTGCGCGCGTGAACGGAACGCTGGACGGTGCGACGGCACCGCCGGAAATGATGAAGCTCATGGCCTGGTCGACGGTCCAGTCGGTCGGGGTCAGCAGCTCCACCGGCACGATCTCCAGGTAACCCGAGGTCGGGTTCGGCGTGGTTGGCACGTACACCGCGGCCAGTTCACGGTCGGTGCCCTGTTCCTTGATCACGCGGGTGACCAGCCCGACCGACTTCATGTCGCGGTGCGGGAAATCGATCAGCACCACGCGCTGGGTGCTGCCCGGCTCGGTCTGCAGCATGTCCAGCAGCTTCTTGGCGCTGTCGTAGATGATGCTGGCCAGCGGAATGCGCTTGATCACCGCGCCGACCCAGCGCAGCAGGCGCTGGCCGAGCACGCGGCGGCTGGCCACGCCCACCGCCAGGATCACCAGCAGGGTGGCGAGCAGGGCGATGGTGTTCTGGATCCACTCGGCACGGACCCAGCCGAGGTAATGCGGGAAGCTTGTCGCGATCTGCTCGGAAAGCGGCACCACCAATGGGCTGGAAATGCCCGAAAGGAGCACGAACACGAATTTGACCACGACCCAGGTCAGCCAGATCGGCAGCAGGGTCAGCAGGCCGGTCAGGAACAGGCGCTGCAAGGAGGGGCGGGGGACCAGGACGGGGGCTTCGAGCGACATGCGCGCATTGTAGCGGCCACAGCCGGTCGATTACGCTGGGGGATCGACTGCGGCAACGATGCATGGAAGGGAAGCAGTGTTGAAGATTCTGCGCGGACTGGGCTGGGCCCTGGCAGGACTGCTGGTGCTGGCCATCGTGGCGTGGTGTGCCTCGCGCATGTGGCCCGTGCCGGAATCACGGCTGCAGGCCCAGCAGCGGTTGCAGGCCCGCCTGCCCGCTGATGGCCGCAACGGCTTTGCGCTGCTGTGGACACTCGCGTTCGACGATCTCGACCCGGGCCAGCGCGATCAGGCGCTGGCCCGGGACGTACAGCGCTGGGAGGCGGATCCGCGCGGCAAGGGCGGCGCCCGTCCGCAGCTGGCAGAGGACCACGTCGAGCTGCAATCACGGCCTTCGGCCAGCTGCGGACCAACCGCCAGTGACTGCCTCGCCCAGGTGCGCGCGGACCCGCAGCGCTTCGTCGATGCCCACGCTGGCCACCAGCAGCTGCATGCGCGCCTGGACCAGCTGGCCGATGCGGATCACTTCGTGTCGCCGTTCCGGCCCAAAGGGGAAGGCATCCTCGTGCCGATGCCGACCTATGGTTTGGTGATCGACGCCACCAGCGCACGCGCGCTGGCCTATGTGCAGGGTGATATCGACGGTGCGCTGCGTGGCAGTTGCCGCGGGCTGCAGCTGGGCCGCCGGCTGGTGACGGGCGGCAGCTACCTGGTGGAGAGCATCATCGGTGCCAGCCTGGTGCAGGCCAATGCCCAGCTGCTGGCCGACATGCTGGTTGAACTGCCGGCCGACCAGCCGCTGCCTGCGGAATGCGAGCAGGCGATGAAGCCGATGCGGGCCGCCGAACAGAGCCTGTGCCGTGCGATGCAGGGCGAGTATGCGATGAGCAGGGCTGCGATCGAAACCTCGGCGCAGGAGTTCGGTGGTGTGCTGGTACTCGATCGCAGCAGCACCCTGGCGCGTGTGGCGGGCAACCTGGGCTGGGCCTGTGGCGCGGCGGCGATGACCGCGCTGGAGGCGGATCGCCCGCTGCCGGTGCCGGCACCGCCGCAGCATGACTTCGGCTGCCTGTCGAACATCATGGGGTGCGTGCTGGCCGATATCGCGGGCCCGGCCTATCCCGCCTATTCGTCACGGCCCCAGGATGCCGCCGCGATGGTGCGGCTGATCGGTGCGCAACGCTGGCTGCGACAGCAGGCCGAGGACCCTGTGGATGCGCTGAAGCGCTTGCCTGCCCAGTTCCGCTCGCAGGTGCGGGCACCGCAGTTGTCGGCCGATGGCCGCCGCCTGCAGGTAGCGCGGCGCTCAGCGCCGCGCAGCACCGACGAGAGCCCATGGTTGTCGGTACCGATGGTGGCGGGGGACGCCCCGGCCGCCGCCGCGCGCGACTGAGCAGCGGCGGCCAGTGCGCGCTGTCCCCGTCATCCTCGCGGCTGCCTTCGCTCCGCAGGTGCACACGCGCATACGGGCGCATCGGAGCCTCCCTGGCAGGGCAGCAGAGGACAGCGCCCGCGCCGGATCAGCGCGCGTGTGGCTTCAACCGCAGATAGACCTGCTTGCGCACCTGGGCGACCACCTCGCCGCTGTCGTCGACGACGTCGTTGCTGAACCAGCGCAGCACCTTCTCGCCGCCCGCTGCTTCGGCACGCAGTTCGGCCAGCAGCGCATCGTCGATGCGGAACGAGGTGCGCACCGTGCCCCGGCCAGGCTTGAGGAAATCGATCGCACCGGCCCGGTCCCACACGTAGTAGTCACGGCCGAGGATGTGCAGCAGGCCCAGCATCCAGAACGGGTCGGTCATCGCGAACAGGCTGCCGCCGAAATGCGTGCCGACGTAGTTGCGGTTCCACGGGCGCAGCCGCAGCTCGACGTCGATCTGCCGGTAATCGGGCGTGATGCGGGTGACATGGATGCCGGTGAACAGGAACGGTGGCCACAGGTTGATGCCGAAGCGGAACAGGCGGGCGTTCATGCGGGTCCGGGGGCGCGAGGCGAGGCGCCCAGTCTAACCATTCGCATGCGTATGTTGCACCCCGGGCGTGTGTCCTACGGCGGCGTGCATGTCCTGCCTCATGGGCCGTCGATCATGTACCCGTCGCGGCCGTTGGCCTTGGCCTGATAAAGGGCGGTGTCGGCGCCTTCCACGAAATGGTGGGGCTGCAGTTCGCCGTCGGGCACGCGGGTGAATACGCCGATGGTGAGCGTGACGGTATCGTCGCTGCCATCGCCCGGCGCCGGCAAGGCGCGCACGCAGGCAATCAGGTCCTCGATCACCTGGCGTGCGCCCTCCGCCGGTGTATCCGGCAGCACCAGCGCGAATTCGTCGCCACCGTAGCGTGCCGCCATGTCGCGCGGGCGGCGCGCATGGGCGCCGATCAGGCGGGCGACATCACGCAGCACGCGGTCGCCGACCTGGTGCCCGTGGCGATCGTTATGGCGCTTGAAGTGGTCGACGTCGATCAGCGCCAGGCTCAATGGCTTGCCGCTGCGCCGCGCTGCATCACATTCCTGCTGCAGCGACTGCTCGAAGCGGAGGCGGTTGCCCAGGCCGGTAAGGGCGTCGCGGTTGGCCTGGCGGTGCCAGGCCGAGATCCGCCACACCGCCCAGACCAGCAGTGCCAGCGTCACGCCCAGCATCGCGCTGGCCGGCGCCCACCACAGGTCACTCGTGCGCAGCAGCAGCCAGCTCAGCAGGGCAGGCATCGGCAACGAACACAGCGCGACCAGCCAGGGCAGGCGCAGGCCGAGCAGGATCACGCACAGCGCCACCAGCACACCGCTGATGGCGTGCTGCCAGGCATGCGGTAGAACATCGATCTGCCTGTGCTGCAGCAGCATCGAGGTGATGTTGGCCTGGTACTCGCTGCCGCTCATCCAGAACTCGCGGGTGGTCGGGGTCAGCAGGCGGGGCGCGATGCCGCTGGCCGTCATGCCAACTACGATGCGGCGGCCATGCAGCATCGCCATGTCCACGTGGCCATCGAGAACGTCCGCATAGGACACCTGCGGCAGCCGCTCGGGGGGGCCGGCGTAGCGCACGCGAACGTAATCGTCGCGACGCCATTGATAGGGCGAGCCCAGTTCCGGGTCGGGATCGGGCAGGCCGCGTACGGCATCGGCAGGCAGGTCGGCCAGTGCCAGGCCCAGTGCCGGCCAGTGCGGCTGGCCGATACCTGCGTGCAGATAGACGCCACGGGCGACGCCGTCGCCATCCACCTCGACATCGGTGTGGCCGATGGCGGCAGCACTGGCAGCGATCTGTGGGATCGGCAGCATCTCCTCGGCCATGCGGTCGCCGGCCGCCGGTGCGGCCAGCACCGGCAGCACCACCCGGCCATTGCGTCGGATGGCGGCCGCCAGTTGATCATCCTGTCGGCTGTCACGGCGATCCGGTTCGGACAGCATCAGGTCCAGCGCGACGCGTTCGGCGCCGGCATCGGTCAGGCGGTCAAGCAGGCGTGCATGCACCGAGCGGGGCCAGGGCCACTGGCCAATGCGCTGCAGGCTCCCTTCGTCGATGGCGACGATCAGCACGCTGGGATCGGGGCGGTAATCCCAGTTGCCGACCAGCGCGTCATAGGCCGCCTCGTCCTGCCGCCACAGCCATTGTCCCTGGCTGGCCACGATGGTCAGCACGCCGGCCAGCAGGGCCAGCAGGATCCGCTTCGACCATGGCAGCGGCGAGCGCCTCACAACAACAACCAGAGCAGCAGGGCACCGCCACCCGCGCCGTAGCACAGGCGGCACGGCAGCGGGACCTGCTGGGCAGGCGAGAACGCGCTGGCGTGGCCGTCATCGTCGATGTACTGCACGCGTACATGCAGGGTGCCGCTCCAGGGGCGCTTGAAGCTCACCTGCGGCTGGTCCACGGTTTCGTCGACCAGCGGTGCCTTGAAGTCGCCGCGGCGATCCACCTGCACCCGGTAGCGCTGGCCGTCGCTGCCGGCCTGCCAGCGCAGCGTCAGCTCGCCGTGTGCGGCCTCGGGTGGTTGCAGGGCCGGGTCCACCGGTTCGTTGCTCAGCTGCAGCGGCAACGCCTGGCCATAGCGGCCCTGTCGGCCTTCGCCATCGCGCGAGGCCACGCGCCAGTAGTACTGGCCGGGCGGCAGCGGTTGCGCCAGGCGCAGGTCGGTCGCATGGGTGGCCTGCTCCTGCAGGGGCTGCAGGAAGCTGGGTTCGGTGGCGATCTGCAGGACGCTGCTGCGCGCACCGGGGGCCTGGCTCCAGCGGAAACGCGGGCGGTCGCTGTTGATCGTCTGCCCATGCAGCGGCGATACGGTCAGCGGCGGTGGTGGCTGGTCACCGAGCTCGAAATCGGCGCTGGCATCCAGGCCTTCGACCCCCTGGGCGTCGACCGCGCGCAACAGGATGCGCAGTTGGCCAGGCGGCAGATCGCCGATCACCAGCCGGGTGTCGGCGGTGGTGGCGGCGAACAGCAGGATCTCCGGCGTTGCCGCCTGCACCACTTCCACCCGGTAATGATCGGCGCCATTGACCGGTTCCCAGGCAAGCACGGTCGGCAGCGGCGCCAGGCGCAGCGCGTCATTGCGCAGCGCCGGCGCCGGCAGCAGTGCGGAGACCGCAGCGGGCGCCGCATCGGCACTGCTGCTGCGGGTCGCCTGGCCCGGCCGGACCAGGCGCTGGCCATGGGAGTTGCCGACCTGCACCTTGCCCTGCAGGACCTCGGTGGCACCGACGTGCCCGTTATCCCCGGCGCTGACCCGGAACACCGTGCCGCGCACGCTGCTCGTCGCGGTGGGCGCATCGATGATGTAACGCGAGGCGGGGCCGCGCGCCGGCGTCACCCGGTTGCTGGCTCGCCCCTGCTGCAGGCGCAGTCGGGTGTCGACCATGCCGGTGTGGCCGTAACGGCTCAGCTGGTCCAGGCGCAGGCGCGAGTACTCGCGCAGCTGCAGGCGCGAGGCATCGGCGAATTCCAGGGTGATGCTGGAATCGCCTTCGGTCTCCACGGTGTCACCGATATGCAGCTGTTCGCCGGCCTGGAGCGCGCGGGTCGCCGTGCCATCGGCGCCTGCCAGCGCGACCTTGCCGCGCACGGACAGCACCCGGGCCGGCGCCGGTTCGGTGCGCAGCCAGCTGATCGGGAAGCGCAGCAGCTGGCCCGGCGGCAACTGGTAGGGGTTGTCGATGCGGTTGTGCTGCTGCAGCTGCTGCCAGCGTACCGAGGGCTTCAGGTAGAGCCCGCCCAGGTCCCACAGGGTATCGCCGGGCCGGACCCGGTAGTTCCAGTCCTGGGCGCCGGCAATGGCGGGCATCAGGAAGAGGGCGCAGAGCAGAGCGCCCGTTAAATGCATGGCGAACGACAGAGAGCGGACGACGGTCACAGTTTGCAATCCCGGCAATGCGGGGGTGCAGCTGCAAGACCCCATGGCCCCGACCTCATCCCCCCGAACGGATCGTGGCGACCGCGTGGCCACCAGCGCGGGCATTATTGCCCGCGTTCAGTGCAGGGATTCTGAGCGGAGCGGGTTCCCGTTCAGAACAGCAGCGACGCCATCCTGCGGCGGTACTGGCCGACCAGATCCTCGTCGGAGATCACATTGAAGGCGTCGATCAGCGCCTTGCGCGGCAGGCCTTCCTCGAATCCGCGGTCGATCCGCAGCATTTCCAGGAACTGGGCCAGCGCGGCCTCGTCATGACCGCCGAGCAGCAGTTGCACGCCGCGCAGGTGGCGGGCCTTGAGGTCCTTGCCGTCAGCGGCGATGCGTGCGTCCAGTACCTCGGCGGCCGGTGCATCCTTCAGCGCGGCGGCGAAGGCCAGGCGGGCGCGGGCACGCACGGCGCGGTCGTCGGTGGCCAGGTTGGCAGGCAGGCCGTCGATCAGGGTGCCTGCCTCGTCCACGCCACCGATCTGCAGCAGGGCCAGGGCCAGGTCGAGCTTCAGTTCATCCTTGTCCGGCTCGGCGGCGATCTGCGCACGCAGCACATCGACCTGCGCCTGCGGATCCAGCGGGGTGTCATCTTCGGGGACAGCATCGCCCACATCGGCCGGTACGATGCCGTGCTGGGCCAGGAACTCACGCAGCTGGCCTTCCGGAATGGCGCCGGGGAAGCCGTCCACCAGCTGGCCGCCCTTGACCAGGAACACGGTCGGCACCGAGCGGATCTGGAAGGCCGCAGCGATCTGCTGTTCCTTGTCGACATCGACCTTGGCCAGCTCGAACGCACCGTTGTACTCGGCAGCCAGCTTTTCCAGCATCGGGCCGAGGTTCTTGCACGGCCCGCACCAGGTGGCCCAGAAGTCGACCAGCACCGGCGTCTGCAGCGACTTCTGCAGGACTTCGGCCTCGAAGGTCGCAGTGGTGGCGTCGAATACGTAGGTCGTCTCGGTCATGGGGAAAGCATCGCTTGGCATCTGGAGACCGATTCTATGGTGACGATCGATGTCCGTCTCAACCCTGCCATCACATCGCGCGCGACGGCCTCGGGGGCGTGGCACGCAGTACAGCTCGTGGATCACCCGCTTTCCGGAGCTGACCGGCGTAGTGGTCGCGGTGCGCCGGAAGCACCCGGCCTCGGTCGCGCGCTTGGCGCACCGCGTCGCTGCCGCGACAATGCGCTGATCCATTCTTTTCCGGGTGACTGCGCGCAATGTCCATGGTCCGGCTTGATCGTTGGTTGGGACTGCTTGCTGCAGTCGTGTTCGTCCTGGCTGTGTCTGGCTTCGGTGCCGGCCTGGAGGGTTATGCACAGGCGCGCCACCCGGTGGCGCTGCTGGGTGCGCGGGGTGTACCGCATGCGCTGGCCTTCAATCTGCTTGGATTTGTGCTGCCCGGCGTGCTCGCCGCGGTGGTGGCTGAGCGCCTGCGCCGCAGCCTGCCCGCCACTGCCGGCTGGGCATCGAGGGTCGGCAGCCAGATGCTGCTGCTGGCTGGCCTGGGCTTTGCCGCGATGGGCTTGCTGCCGCTGGACGTGGACGATCTGCATGGGCCGGCCAGCCAGCTGCATGCCAGTGCCTGGATGATCTGGGTGCTGGGCTTCGTCGCCGGAACCCTGTTGCTGGGCACGACACAGCTGCGTCAGGCGCATGGCCGCGCCCTGGGCGCCTTGGCCCTGGGCTGCGGCATGCTGGCTGCGGTGGCCGCGTTTGCCCTGCAGGGCGTCCTGCCGGCGCCGCTGGCACAACGGCTGGCGTTCGCCTGCTGGGTGGCCTGGCTGGCCACCGCACTGCCGCTGTCGCGCCAACGCTGAGACGGCTCCCGGGGCATCGCGGCGCCCACCCCCAGCAGGCAGGATTGGAGACGTTTGCCGCACTGCGGTACGCTGTACCGCTTTGCCGCCGCATCCGCGTGTTCCATGACCAGCGCTGAAACCAACGCCTACGACCCGCAGCAGGTTGAATCCGCCGCCCAGCAGTACTGGGACGCCACCCGTGCCTTCGAGGTCGACGAGACCTCGGACAAGCCGAAGTACTACTGCCTGTCGATGCTTCCGTACCCGTCCGGTGCGCTGCACATGGGCCACGTGCGCAATTACACGATTGGCGACGTGATCAGCCGCTACAAGCGCATGACCGGCCACAACGTGCTGCAGCCGATGGGCTGGGACGCGTTCGGCCTGCCGGCGGAAAACGCCGCGATCAAGAACAAGACCGCGCCGGCGGCGTGGACCTACAAGAACATCGACCACATGCGCAGCCAGCTGAAATCGCTGGGCTATGCCATCGACTGGTCGCGCGAGTTCGCCACCTGCCGTCCGGACTATTACGTCCATGAGCAGCGCATGTTCACCCGCCTGATGCGCAAGGGCCTGGCCTATCGCCGCAACGCGGTGGTGAACTGGGACCCGGTCGACCAGACCGTGCTGGCCAACGAGCAGGTCATCGACGGCCGCGGCTGGCGCTCCGGTGCGCTGGTGGAGAAGCGTGAGATCCCGCAGTGGTTCCTGCGCATCACCGACTACGCCCAGGAACTGCTGGATGGCCTGGACGAGCTGGATGGCTGGCCGGAATCGGTCAAGACCATGCAACGCAACTGGATCGGCCGCTCGGAGGGCCTGGAAATCCAGTTCGACGTGCGCGACGTCGATGGTGGCGTGCTGGATCCGCTGCGCGTGTTCACCACCCGCCCGGACACGGTGATGGGCGTGACCTTCGTGTCGATCGCCGCCGAACACCCACTGGCGCTGCACGCAGCGAAGAACAACCCGGAACTGGCCGCGATGCTGGCCGACCTGAAGCAGGGCGGTGTGTCCGAGGCCGAGCTGGAGACCCAGGAAAAGCGCGGCATGGACACCGGCCTGCGCGCGCTGCACCCGGTCACCGGCGAGCCGGTCCCGGTGTGGGTCGCCAATTTCGTGCTGATGGGCTACGGCACCGGTGCGGTGATGGCGGTGCCGGGCCATGACCAGCGCGACAATGAAGTGGCCAACAAGTACGGCCTGCCGATCAAGCAGGTCATCGCGCTGAAGGACCCGCGCACTGAAGAAGAACGCAACTGGGACGGCAGCCGCTGGCAGGACTGGTACAGCGACAAGAACCGTGCCTTCGAACTGGTCAACTCGGCCGAATTCGACGGCTTGGACTTCCAGGGCGCGTTCGAAGCGCTGGCCGAACGTTTCGAGCGCAAGGCCCAGGGCCAGCGCCGCGTCAACTACCGCCTGCGCGACTGGGGCGTGAGCCGCCAGCGCTACTGGGGTTGCCCGATTCCGGTGATCTACTGCGCCAAGTGCGGTGCGGTGCCGGTGCCGGAGGAGCAGCTGCCGGTGGTACTGCCGGAGGACGTGGCGTTCTCCGGGACCGGTTCGCCGATCAAGACCGACCCGGAATGGCGCAAGACCACCTGCCCGGAATGCGGTGGCGCCGCCGAGCGCGAGACCGACACCTTCGACACCTTCATGGAGTCGAGCTGGTACTACGCCCGCTACACCTCGCCGGGTGCCCGTGACGCCGTCGACAAGCGCGGCAACTACTGGCTGCCGGTCGACCAGTACATCGGTGGCATCGAGCACGCGATCCTGCACCTGATGTATTTCCGCTTCTATCACAAGCTGCTGCGCGACGCGCGGATGGTGGACAGCAACGAGCCGGCGCGCAACCTGCTGTGCCAGGGCATGGTGATCGCCGAGACCTACTACCGCCCGAATCCGGACGGTTCGAAGGACTGGATCAACCCGGCCGATGTGGAAGTGCAGCGTGACGAGCGCGGCCGCATCACCGGCGCCACCCTGATCGCCGACGGCCAGCCGGTGGTGGTCGGTGGCACCGAGAAGATGTCCAAGTCGAAGAACAACGGCGTGGACCCGCAGGCGATGGTCGGCAAGTACGGCGCCGACACCGTGCGCCTGTTCTCGATGTTCGCCGCGCCGCCGGAGCAGTCGCTGGAGTGGAACGAGGCCGGCGTGGACGGCATGGCGCGCTTCCTGCGCCGCCTGTGGGCCCAGGTGCAGAAGCATGCTGCCGACGGTGCCGCCCCGGCGCTGGACGTTGCAGCACTGGATGCCAACCAGAAGGCGCTGCGCCGCAAGACCCATGAAACCATCGGCAAGGTCGGTGACGACTACGGCCGCCGCCACAGCTTCAATACCGCCATCGCAGCGGTGATGGAGCTGATGAACGCGCTGGCCAGGTTCGAGGACGACAGCGAGCAGGGCCGCGCGGTGCGCCAGGAAGCGCTGCAGGCCGTCGTGCTGCTGCTGAACCCGATCACGCCGCATGCCAGCCACGCCCTCTGGCAGGTGCTTGGCCATGGCGAGACGCTGCTGGAAGACCAGCCGTTCCCGCAGGCCGACAGCAGTGCGCTGGTACGCGATGCGCTGACCCTGGCGGTGCAGGTCAACGGCAAGCTGCGCGGCACCATCGAGGTGGCGGCCGATGCCGCGCGCGAGCAGGTCGAGGCGCTGGCGCTGGCCGAGCCCAACGCGGCCAGGTTCATGGAAGGCCTGACGGTGCGCAAGATCATCATCGTCCCGGGCAAGATCGTGAACATCGTCGCCGCCTGATGTACCTCGCACCGGCCACCCGCGCGGTGGCCGGTGCCTTTCCAGAAGCAGGGCCGGGTGCTTGATGGCCCTGCATTCACGCGGCTTCGGGCACGCTGTGTGTTGCCGTGATCGCCCGGCTCCGCCAGACTGTCTCCATGACCCGAATCCTGCTTGCCCTCGTTCTTGTCCTCGGCCTTGCCGGCTGCGGCTTCCATCTGCGCAACAAGCTGATGCTGCCGACCGACACCGCCCCGGTGAAGGTGGTCTCCACCGCCCCGTACAGTGAACTGGTCAAGCTGCTCAATCGCAGCCTGCTGGCCTCCGGTGCCAGGCTGGCCGATGAGGACAGCAAGGAACCCAGTACCCAGCTGCAGGTGTTGTCCGAGCGCTGGGGTGACCTCCCGATCGCCATCGACTCGCAAGGTCGTGCGCAGGAGTACAGCCTGCGCTATGCGGTGATCTTCATCTTCCGCCGCGAGGATGGCAGCGAACTGGTGCCGCAGCAGGTGATCGAACTGTCGCGCGACTACGTGTCGCCGCCGACCGACGCCACCGGCACCACCACCGAACGCGAAATCCTGGCCACGGAGCTGCGCCGGGAAATGTCCGCCTCGATCATCCGCCGTAT
Source organism: Stenotrophomonas maltophilia group sp. Smal12 (assembly GCF_037079935.1). Taxonomy (NCBI): domain Bacteria; kingdom Pseudomonadati; phylum Pseudomonadota; class Gammaproteobacteria; order Lysobacterales; family Lysobacteraceae; genus Stenotrophomonas; species Stenotrophomonas maltophilia group sp. Smal12. The sequence continues at coordinate 15,869 of NZ_JBAWUK010000001.1, forward strand.
CGACAGCGTGGTCCGCGCCGAGATCGAGAAGGGGGGCAGCCTGTCCGCGCCGAAGGCCAAGCCGATCGAGGGTGCGGTGCCGGCAGAGCCGGCCGCCGCCGTCAAGCACTGAGCGGCAGCGACGATGGAACTGCGTCCGGAGCAGCTGGCCAGCCAGGGCGCTGACACGGCGTTGGCGCCGGTATACCTGATCGCAGGCCCGGAAACACTGCGCGTGCTGGAGGCCGCAGATGCCATCCGCGCGCGTGCGCGCGCCTCGGGCATCGGCGAACGCGAAGTGTTCGACGCCGACGGGCGTGATTTCGACTGGAACCAGCTTGACGCCAGTTTCAATGCGCCCAGCCTGTTCAGCGCCCGCCGCCTGGTCGAGGTGCGCCTGCCCAGCGGCAAGCCGGGCAAGGAGGGCGCCGAGGTGATCAGCCAGTTCTGCGCCAACCCGGCGCCGGACGTGGTGTTGATGATCACCGCCAATGAATGGAGCAAGGCCCACCAGGGCAAGTGGGCCGAGGCGGTCAGCCGCATCGGCGTGCTGTCGGTGGCATGGGCGATCAAGCCGCACGAACTGCCGGACTGGATCGAGCGCCGCCTGCGCGGCAAGGGCCTGCGTGCCGACCCGGCCGCCGTGCAGCGCCTGGCCGAGCGGGTGGAGGGCAACCTGCTGGCCGCCGCCCAGGAAATCGACAAGCTGGCGCTGTTGGCCGACGGCCAGCCGTTGGATGTGGAACGGATGGAGTCGCTGGTGGCTGACGCTGCCCGCTACGACGTGTTCCGCTTGGTGGAGGCGACGTTCTCCGGCCAGCCGCCGGCGGTGCTGCGCATGCTGGCCGGCCTGCGCGGTGAAGGGGAGGCGGTGGCCGCATTGATGCCGATCGTGATCCGCGAGCTGCTGGCGGGCGCAGGCCTGGCCCGCGTGCAGGCGCGTGGTGGCAACCTGGCCGCTGAAATGAAATCGCGCGGCATCTGGGAATCGCGGCAGGCGCCTTACAAGCGCGCGCTGCAGCGGCACCCGGAAGGCAAGCGCTGGGAGCGCTTCGTGGCCGAGGCGGGGCTGGTCGACCGCATTGCCAAGGGGCGCGCTGACGGCGACGCCTGGCTGGCGCTGGAACGCCTGCTGGTGGCCGTGGCCGAGCCGCGTGCCGTGCGCCTGCTGGCGCGGGCCTGAGTGATGAGCCTGCGGATCTACTACGGGGGCACCTTCGATCCGGTGCACCTCGGGCACCTGGCGATCGCGCGTGCGGCCCGTGATGAACTGCAGGTCGCCGTGCGCATGCTGCCGGCCGCCGATCCGCCGCACCGCGCGGTGCCCGGTGCCACCGCTGAGCAGCGCTGCACGATGTTGTCGCTGGCCATCGGCGACGAGCCGGGGCTGCTGCTGGACCGTCGCGAACTGGATCGTGCCACCCGCTGCCCCGGTCGCCCGTCGTACACCGTCGACACCCTGCGCGAGCTGCGTGGCGAGCTGGGCCCGAGCCGGCCGCTGGCCTGGCTGGTGGGCGCCGACAGCCTGCTGGGGCTGTCCGGCTGGCACGAATGGGAGGCCCTGTTCGATCTGGCCCACTTCGTGGTGGCCGAACGGCCGGGCAGTCCGTTGCAGGCGTCGATCGATGGCGAGCTGGGGCGCGCCCTGCAAGGGCGCTGGGCCGACAATGAGCAGGCCCTGTTCGCCAGCCCGGCCGGGCGCATCCTGCGCCTGCACCACCCACTGCGCGAGGAATCGGCCAGCGCCGTGCGCTCGCAGATTGCCGCTGGCGGTCCCTGGCGCGCACTGCTGCCACCGGCCGTGGCCGACTATGTCGCTGCACACGGGCTGTACCGCCCGGCCACGGCGTGAATGGCGCGGCCGCGCCATCCCCGTATAATCGCCCCCACGTTTATCGAGTCGATCCATTTTGAGCAACCAGACCCAGCCCCAGACCATCAAGGTCGATCTGCCCAGCCCGCCGCCGTCCGTGCCGGAACTGCTGGCCAGCGTCCGCCAAGCCACCGAAGACCTGAAGGCCAAGGACCTGGTCGAGATCGACGTGCGCGGCCGGTCCAGCGTTGCCGACTACATGATCGTCGTTTCGGGCACTTCGACCCGCCACGTCAAGTCGATTGCCGATGAAGTCGTGCGCTTCGCCAAGAACATCGACGTGATGCCGCTGGGTGTTGAAGGCGAGCGCGAAGCGGAGTGGGTGCTGGTCGATCTGGGCGACGTGATCGTCCACGTGATGCTGCCGCGCGTGCGTGAGTTCTACGCGCTCGAGCGCCTGTGGACCGTCGGCGACCAGCCGCCGTCCAGCGACGACGAAGTGGCCTGAGCCGCACGTTGACGCATCCCTTCGACGGCGCCGATGGCGCCGTCGACGTTTTGGAGGACCGTTGATGAAAGCCCGCCTGATCGCCACCGGTGAACGCGCGCCCAGCTGGGTCGCGCAGGGGTTCGCCGAATACCAGAAGCGGCTGTCGCATTGGCTGCCGTTCGAGCTGGTGGAAATCGAACCCGGCCTGCGCGGCAAGGGGCGCGATCCGCGCCGTGCCACCGAGGATGAAGGCAAGCGGGTCATCGCCGCGCTGCCGAAGAACGCTTACGTGGTGGCACTGGACGTGCCGGGGCGGCAGTTGAGTTCCGAGCAGCTGGCGCAGCGCCTGGAGCATTGGCGCGGGCAGGGCCGGGACCTGGCGTTCCTGATCGGTGGCCCGGAAGGGCATTCGCCAGAGGTCTCCGCGCTGGCCGACGAAAAGTGGTCGATCGGACCGCTGACGCTGCCGCACATGCTGGTGCGTCTGGTGGTGGCCGAGCAGCTGTATCGGGCTGCCGCAATGATTGCCAATCACCCCTACCATCGCGCGTGAAGAGTGGTTATACTAGCCGTCTGCCCGAATAGCTCAGCCGGTTAGAGCACTTGACTGTTAATCAGGGGGTCGTTGGTTCGAGTCCAACTTCGGGCGCCACCTTGCAAAACCTGCATCGCGAGATGCAGGTTTTTTTTTGTTTGACGATGACTCCAGCCCGGCACTTCGCTGGACTGCGCCCAAACCCGCTACAGCAGGTTTATCAATGACTTAGGCGCGTCCATCATATGCCGGTGCTTTCCGAAATTTGACCCGGCTTCCGGTCGCGTGGCTCCCATGTGGCTCTCGGAATCCGAGGTTTCCGAGGAGTCATCATGGCAAGAATCAAACTCACCAAGTCCGCTGTCGATGCCGCCAAGCCCCAGGCGCAGGCCATCGAACTGCGGGACACCGTGGTGCCCGGCTTCCTGTGCAAGATCACCCCGGCCGGCCGCAAGGTGTTCATGCTCCAGTACCGCACGAACGCCGGCGAGCGCCGCAAGCCCGCCCTGGGCCAGTACGGGGAACTGACCGTCGAGCAGGCCCGTGTCATGGCGCAGGAGTGGCTGGCCGAGGTGCGCCGGGGCGGCGACCCGAGCGCGGCCAAAGCTGCCGCCCGCAAGGCACAGACCATGAAGGAGTATTGCCTCACCTTCATGGAGGACTACTCCAGGCAGCGCAACAAGCCCAGCACTCAGCGGGGCTATCAGGGCGTAATCGACCGCTGCATCATCCCGATCATGGGGCGGATGAAGGTGCAGGACGTGAAGCGCCCGGACGTGGCCGCGCTGATGAAGAAGCTGGCCCACAAGCCGGCCGAGGCCAACCGCACCTTCGGCGTGCTGCGCAAGATGTTCAACCTGGCCGAAGTGTGGGGGCTGCGTCCGGACGGCACCAATCCGTGCCGCCACGTCCCGATGTTCCCGCCCGGCAAGGAAACCCGGCTCATCGTGGACGACGAGCTGGTGAGGATCTTCCGGCATCTGGAACACGTGGAGGCGGAAGGATTGGAGAACTACGTCATCCCGCTGGCGATTCGCCTGCAATTCGAGTTTGCCGCCCGCCGCTCCGAAATCTGTCCGCTGGAGTGGGACTGGATTGATCTGGAGAAGCGCCGCGTGGTCTGGCCCGACAGCAAGACCGGCGGCATTTCCAAGCCCATGAGCGAAGAAGCCTATCGGCTGCTTTCGACGGCGCCGCGCCGGGAGAGCTGCCCCTACGTCCTGCCGTCGCCCAACGACCCGGCCCGGCATCTGACGCATTGCGAACACTATGGCGGCTGGAAGCGCGTACTCAAGGCCGCCGGTGTGCCGCATGTCGGCACGCACGGTATCCGCCACCGGGCTACGACCGACATTGCCAATTCGGGCGTGCCGACCAAGGTCGGCATGAAGCTGACGGGCCACAAGACGGTGGCGATGTTCATGCACTACGTCCACACCGAGGACAAGCCGGTGCGCGATGCGGCCGAACTGGTGGCGAGCCGGCGGCAGGCCATCACGGGTGCGCTGCGCCCTGCGGAGGCGACGGCATGATCCAGTTCGGGCTTCCTGGGCTATCCGCCGTCGCGCTGGAGACGCTGGAGAAGCTGCCGTATCCGAGCGCCCAACCTCATGGCTCGATTGTCGCATCGCAGTTGCGACAATTTCCATACTTGCCTTCTATATCCGAACAGATATAATGATGAGGGAGAAACGCAAGCTCCTGTTCTGGGAAGGCTCCTCGAAGAAGGACTTCAAGGTGTTCCCCGTCCCCGTGCAGAAAGACATGGGCGTGGCACTGTTCGTCGTTCAGTTGGGGGGTACGCCGGACGTGGCCAAGCCTTGGAAGGGGCTCGGCTCCGGGGTGTACGAGCTGGTGGAAGACCATCGGGGCGACACCTTCCGCGCCGTCTACACGGTACGGGTCGGCGATGCGGTGCATGTGCTACATGCGTTTCAGAAGAAGTCCAAGTCCGGCATTGCCACACCGCAGCCGGACGTGGAGTTGATCGAGAAGCGGTTAAAGGCAGTGCTCGCCCGATATGGTGCGAGCGGGAGATCGTGATGACGCGCAAAGACCATCCTCAAGGCACCGACAACGTGCTGGCCGACCTCGGATTCGCCGACGCGGAAGAGCTGTCGGCGAAAGCCGTCTTGGCGGTCAAGCTGAACGAGCTGATCGACAAGCGTAGCCTCAGCCAGACCGAAGCCGCTCACATCACCGGCATGACACAGCCTAAGGTGTCTCAGGTGCGACGCTACAAGCTGCAAAACATCTCACTTGAACGCTTGATGCAGGCGCTTGTCTCGCTGGACCAGCATGTCGAGATCGTCGTTCGGCCGGCGCGGCGCGCGCATGCCGCCGGCATCACGGTCGCAGCTTAACGATTCGAGCGAGCAAGAGCCGCAATGAAATTCGCATACGAAGACCTCAGTGATGGCCAGTTCGAGACACTAGTCGTTCTCCTGTGCCAGCGGTTGCTTGGGGTCTCGGTACAGGGATTTGCGAAAGGGCCTGATGGCGGGCGCGATGCCAAGTTCATAGGAACGGCGGAACTGCACCCGAGCAAGACGGTCCCGTGGGTCGGTACAACCATCGTCCAGGCCAAGCATACCAACGGCTATAACCGTAACTTCTCCGAGTCCGACTTCTTCAGCACGACGGCCGCGAACACTGTGCTGGGCAAAGAAATTCCCCGCGTTAAGAAACTGCGCGAGGCCAGGCAGCTCGATCACTACATGCTGTTCGCCAACCGTCGGCTGGCAGGCAACGCCGAAACCGAGATACGCGACTACATCGCGTCTCAGTGCGGCATTCCCGCCTCGTCGATCTATCTCTGCGGACTGGAGCAACTGGAAATCTGGCTGAAGCGCTTCCCCGAGGTTGCGAGGGAAGCAGACCTTGATCCGGTCGATTCACCGTTGATCGTCAGCCCCGATGATCTGGCCGAAGTAGTGCAGGCATTGGCGCGCCAGAAAGACGGCGTGATCGCACTGCTAGACGATCCACCGACTGCGCGCGTGACGTACGAGCAGAAGAACGCACTCAACAACATGAGTGCCGACTACGCCAAGGCGCAGCGGCGGAAATACCTGAAGGAGACGGCTCAAATTCGGGCTTTCTTGGCAGCACCGGAAAACCTCGACCTGCTGCGCATGTACGAGTCGGTGGTCGATGAGTTCCAACTCAAGATCATCGCGAAGCGCAAGGACTACCAGACCTTCGACGAGGTCATGGAGTATCTAGTGGACCTGTTGTTCAACCGCGATCCTGTCTTGCGGCAGCACGCCCACAAGCGCCTGACTCGCGCCGTGCTGTTCTACATGTACTGGAATTGCGATATCGGGGAGGTGGGCGATGCTGCGGCCGACCAAGCACTCTCATCCTGATCGCACGGTCATCAACGTCTCGTTGCTGCTGCTGGCTCGCCTGAAGGCCCGGCGCGTGGATGAGTACGACGTGCTGCGCACGTTCGCGAAAAAAAGTGTCGTCGGCGGGGACGTGCTGTTCCTGCCGGCACTGAATTTTCTGTATCTCATGGGCCTGATCGAATATCGCCCCAAGACCGACGCCGTGGAATACATGGGGCCAAATGAAGCTGTCTAGACTTTATTCCAGCAAGCCTGACTTGTTCGAGCCTGTGGAGTTCGTCCAGGGCCTGAACGTCGTCATGGCTGAAATTCGCCTGCCGGAGAACCGAAACAAGGACACCCATAACCTCGGCAAGACCACGCTTGGGCGTTTGCTCGACTTTGGCTTCCTTGCCAAGCGCGATCCCAAGTTCTTTCTTTTCAAACACGTCGAATTGTTCAAGGACTTCATCTTCTTCCTGGAGATCGAGCTGGAAGATGCTTCGTTCGTGACGATCCGGCGCGGTGTGGAAGAAGCCACCAAGATCAGCTTCAAGCGCCATGAGGCCGGGCATCAGGACTTGTCGGGGCTACCGCTGGTGGAATGGGATCACCAGGACATGCCCTTCGAGCGGGCGCGTGACCTGTTGGATGGATTGCTTGACTGGCGCGCACTCAAGCCTTGGGCGTTCCGCAAAGGCTTAGGCTACCTGCTGCGCTCCCAGGATGATTTCCGCGATGTGTTTCATCTGCGCAAGTTCGCGGCTGCGCATTCGGATTGGAAGCCTTTCCTGGCTCACGTTCTCGGCTTTGACGCTCAACTCGTGGCGAAGCACTACGAGAAGGAAGAGCAGCTTGCGGAGAAGCAGTCCACCGCGCAGACCATCAAGAACGAGCTGGGCGGGTCCATTGAGGACATCAGCAAGATCGAGGGCATCCTGCTGCTCAAGCAAAAAGAGGCTGAGAAAAAGCAGAAACTGCTTGACGCCTTCGACTTCCGCGCCCAGGACAAGGACAGCACCAAACAGTTGGTTGATGACATCGACGAACGCATCGCGTCGCTCAATGCCGAACGCTACTCGCTCAACCAGAACAAGAAGAAGATCATCACCTCGCTGGAAGAGGATCAGATCCTCTTCAACCCTGACGAAGCGCAGCGCCTGTTCGAGGAAGCCGGCGTTCTGTTCAAGGGGCAGATCAAGAAAGACTTCCAGCAGTTGATTGCCTTCAATCGGGCAATTACCGATGAGCGCCGCGGCTATCTGCAGGAAGAACGCGCAGAGGTCGAAGCTGAGCTTAAGCGCATCAATGCAGAACTGAATACCTTGGGCAAAAAACGATCGGAAATGCTTTCATTTCTGAGTGGAACCGACATCTTTGGCAAGTACAAGCAGGTCTCGGACGAGATGGTGACGCTGCGCGCTGACATCACTTCCCTGGAGCGTCAACGCGGCTTCCTGCATCGTTTGCAGGAGTTGCGAACCGAGATAAGGGCGTTGACCGAAGAGCGTGGGCATCTACAGACACAGATCGAGGCGGATGTCGAGAAGCAGAACTCCGATCAGAACAGTTTGTTCTCGGCAATCCGCGTGTTCTTCAGCGAGATTGTCGAAGAGGTGATCGACCGCAAGGCGCTGCTGAGCGTATCGCCGAACCAAGCGGGGCATCTGGAGTTCAGGGCGGAAATTCTTGACGAATCAGGCAACGCAACCAGCGCCGACCTTGGGCACACGTACAGGAAACTGCTGTGCATCGCCTTTGACTTGGCCATCCTGCGAGCCCACTTGGACGACAAGTTCCCGCGCTTCGTTTACCACGACGGCGTGTTCGAGTCTCTGGATGATCGCAAAAAGGAAAATCTGCTGACGGTCATTCGCCGGTATGCCGACCTGGGGCTCCAACCCATCATCACGCTGATTGATTCTGACCTGCCAACGCGGGCCGAAGACGATGAGCCGGTGTTCTCGGCCGATGAGATCGTGGTCACATTGCACGACGAGGGTGAGCACGGGAGGCTTTTCAGGACGAAGGCTTGGTAGCGATGGAGGCTTTCTCGTTTGAGTCAGTGTTTCGTCCCCTCTTAGCGGAACAAGAAGCCTACCTGCGTCTTTATCCGCCTGGTGAAGCTGTGCTGCTTGCTTTGCGCGATCTGCTGGAAAGAGACAGTCGCCTACTCTACATCGATGCCAACGAGCGCTCCATCACTTTCCGCTTTGCTATGCATTTGCAGTCCCATCTGAGGGAATGGGAGATCGACTGCGAGTTCAACCGAGATGGCGTCGAGCCCAAGCGGCTTGGCCACATGGAGCTATATCCAGACAGCGAGGACGAGGAGGCGAAAACAGTCTTTCCAGATGTAATAGCCCATCGGCGCGGAAAGAAAGAGAACTTTCTCGTTGTCGAGTTCAAGAAGTCAACAAGCCACGTAGACCGAAGTATTGATCGCCGGAAGCTCCTCGGCTACAAACGCCAACTGGGATACGAGCACGCACTCTTTGTCGAGGTTGGATCGGGCGGACAGGCAAGCATTACATCGCTCGAATGGATTTAACGCCAAGGTCTACTTATACAGATCATCAAGAACAAGGCTTTGGGTTCTGAGTCTGATGTATCTGTGCCTACCCCTCTACTTCAAGCTGCTTCGACTGCCGGTAGGCTGACGCAGTCTGGCGGGCGCAGCGCGAATAAGAACTACGCCTTCCAGTGGGTTTGGTAGTTGGGGCCGTCAGAAAGAGGTTTCGCGCTCGGCGGGAAGACTTGAATGGTCAACGGAATAGGAAAATCGGCGCCGATGATCGCAGCCTCGCCGGGCTTCAGGTTGGGCAGGAACGACGAAGCGGACCGATCAATTTCGCCGCAGGCGCGTTCGACAACCTCGCGGTCCCGATCATTCGTGAGCCGATGCACCACGAGTGTTCCCATCTGGCTCAGAACACCTTCCGTTATGTCGCGTGGGCGCTGAGTTGACAGACAGATGTTGAGTCCGTACTTCCGGCCCTCTTTGGCGATCAACTCGAATGCGTCCAGGCGGGCGACCGCGTCATCGCCTCCGATATGCCGCCCGAGAAAGTTATGTGCCTCGTCGACGATGATGACAACAGGGCAACTCTTGAATGCGCCATCGCGTGCCATGTTGAGAAGATGCCGTCCGATCACGTTCGCGATGATCTCGCGCGCCTTGAACTCAAAGGCAACGCCGCTCAGGCATATCCGAAGCAACCGATCTTCGTTGGAGACGAAGGACGAGATGCTTTCCGTCAATGCAGGAGCCTTCGACTTGAAGACACAATCGAAGGAAGATGAACTGAGAATGCCGCTAATGCGCGACATCAAGGACAGGCAGTACGAGACCTCGCCTGAGTCGCCACCCCATTTGGTGGTGTCCTTCGACCCCCGGGCCACACCGAATCCGTCCGGGTAGACACACTCCTGCTCGATCTGTGAAACGAGCTTCCACACGTCGAACGCTTGCTGTGGATCGTCGAGCTTCTCCGCAATGCCAGCTTTGGCCTCTTCTGCCAAGATCGGGACTTTGGACTGATCGATCTTTTTGATGATCCCACCAGTCGAAATATGGGGAGCGAGGGTGGCAAGTCGAAGACTGCGGATCGCCGCGCGCAGCTTCGGTCCCTGAACCTTGCCGGCAGGCTCAAACAGCGCGATGAAGTCCGATTCAATAAAAGACGTTTGCGGCAAGGCGCAAGGAGAGGACGACTTCGCAGTGTTGACCGGCGCGCCCAAGTGAAAGTTGGAGACGTGCTTTCCGTCAAACCCGCGATACTCCCCCGTCGCGTCCAAGAGGATAATTTTGGTCTTGTAGCGCAGGCATTCTTCGATGATCCGAGCGGTCGTCCAACTCTTGCCGCCGCCAGTGGCGCCCAGAATCGCGCAGTGTCGGCCGAACAGTTTCTCCGGCTTGACCGACACGTAGCTTTCAGGCGCGACATCGATCGAGCCCAGCTTGAGAAGGACGTGGCTGGCTTCGGCCTCCGCCGCCTCCATGAACTTCGGTAAGTTGGCGATGAAGCTGTGCGGCGCAGCGTAGACGCGGTCGCCCAGGCGAGGATAGGAGTCAACGCCCGCCGAGATTCGAAGTGAGTCCATTGCGATGGAGCCCAGCAGTTGGATCGTCCCGATGCCGTCCAAATCTGGCACCCTGCCATGCGAGGTGTCGATCAGGCGCCTGTCGGCATCTGGCAAATGGATCTCGACCACCCGTCCAAGCAGGAGGTTGATCTGTCCCTCGATCAGGACGAACTCTCCAACTTCACCCTTTCCGTATCGGCCACCCAGAAAGTGGGAACCGCTGGGCGAGCCCGCCTCGTTGAGATTGAACTTCACCACCTGGGCGGAAACGGAGCACAACTGGCCAACATACAACTCCGGTCGGAGCAATCCGCGCGGAAAAGCGTCGGTGACGTCAAGCGCGGTACTCATGTCGGTTTGACCAGCGACTTGATGTCGCGCGTGAGCCGCTGCGCGGGCGTCAGCGATTTGAGGTCCGGAATCATCTCGGCGAACTCGCTGAACGTGGCATTGATCAGCCACACGTCCTCGCCCTGTTTGGCGAGGTTGTAGAGCGCATCCCAGTATCGGTTGTTCTCCTTGCTCCGAGAGGTCAGATCATCCGCCGAGGGATTGACGATGATCAACCGCAAATGCGGATTGGTGCGAACCGCCGCGACAATGGGTTCCGACAAGTGATCATCATTGAAACCGAAGCCCGATACGATGAGGCAAGTATTTGGTTCTCGCAGCGCCGCCAGGTACTGCGAGATCAGTTCCAAGTGCGGTTGGACGTAGGACTGTTGGTATTTACCTTTGGCGGGATAGATCAGACAGGCCGTCTCCGGAGTCGGGTCAGTCTTGATCTCGATATCGCCCGAACTGGATTGATCCCAGTTAACCGAACCATGCAGCTTGTACAGGTGAAACACGCCTTCCAACGGGTTGCCAACCTCATCGCCTGTCGAAGGCCGACGGACGATGTCGTACAGGAAGAACCGCGGATCAAACTGCCGGGGCTGTGTAAATGAGAAGCCGTCGAGCAAAACCAGCCCCTGCTTGCCCGCAGCGCGCTCAAAGCAAAGATCGTAGTTCGTCGTGAACAATTTCATCCGCGAGTCGCGAACGCGGCGTCGAGACAGTCGATGCAGGAAAGTGCGATGGCTCGCCAACTTGGAATCGTCGGCGCCATCGAGAAAGGCGGAACATTCTTTTAAGATCACACCCTTTGAGACGGAGACAAATTTCTCGACCTGCTCGCTTTTTTTGATCTGAAGATATGCATCGCAACGCGAAAGCAAAGCCTCGATGTTCTCCTGTTCAACGGCAGTCTCATAGCCGATCTCAGCAATTACGGCATTAGCCTGTTCGGTCGGCTTCCGCTCATCCTTTCCAGTGTCAGGATTCGAGTTCACGCAGTGATCCCACAACGTCCACATCGAAGGACCGTTGATCTCTCCGAGAGACGTCCCACTTCCTGCAAGGGCGACCACATGCTGCATCTGAAGCGAGGAAAGCAATACCGCTTTCAGTTCTTCGCGTGCAGCAGCGGCTTCAGACAAAATCTGCTGCCTCTTTGCGTCGTCAGCCTCGCCAGTTACATCCGGCCTGAGGGACTTCCAAGCGCCGGATTCCGGACTGAAGAAAAGTTGTTGACCGAAGGTGGTCGGCTGTGACGTCGTCATGTCGTCCCTACAGATGTGTTTGGATTCTTCCGGATGCCCGATCGCCCGGGACCAGCCTTTGGAATAGTAACAAAGCGCTTCGCACATTCTGGCCGACCCGCGGCCCAACATCCACGAAAGCCAAGGCTGTGCGTCCCGGCGCGTTCCGCCGTCGGGTTCGCGGGCCGCGCCACGTGCAGAGTCGCGGCCATCCTGCTTTGATCCTTGGCGCCTCCGGCCCACTCGGGCCTGCGCGTTCCGCTTACCCCCAAAGGCGACTGTGTGAGTATTTCTCCAGCAGACCATGAGATGGGTGTTAATTCCTCACTCGCCAACTTCGTGGCCTACATCGAATGAAGTTGTCGTGTACGTTTCGCCTGTCCTAGCGTTGAGCCCTTAAGGCTGAATCGAGCCGCTACTCGGTTCCGTTGCGCTCACGCTGACGCAGGCGCTTCACGTAGGCCTCGTCCAGCAGCTCGTGCGGGCTCAGATCCAACGCACAGTTCGCCAATGAGGCCAATGTCCGGTCTGTGAGCTTGAACCCCCTCGGCAGTTGGCCGTGGTTCTCCGCGCTGTTTTCCTCGATCGAGGCGAACAGTGCCTTGAAGAAGTCGGCATTGGAGGGACGTGTCGCCGCAGTGGCGGCGGCCGTCAGCGGGTCTGTGGCCGCCATCTCCGCCTTCTCCGCATCCGATGCCAGTTCGCGCATGAAGTCACTCAGCGAGGGCCAATACTTCAAATCAAACTGGCCACGAAGTGCATCCAGCTTCTCTTGGACGTAAGACTGAAACAGGTAGTTGTCCCGGGATGCCGCTTCGATCACTTCGCCAACGTGATAGTGGGTTTCGCTGCTGAAGCCCGAGGTGTCGTGCAGGTCTGAGCGCTGTTCCAGCAGCGCCGCCAACTCGTCTGCCTTCCTCGCGATTTGCCGATTGACGTTGGATAGATCGCTGCGTGCAGCGCGAGCCTCCTGCATCTTCTGTGGATTCCAGAAAGCGGCGGTGCTCAACACGAGGCCAAGAAAGACCTGGAGCGCCGGCGGGTGGGAATGGAGCTTTTCGTGCAATTCATCATAGGCGTCCTTCAACTCGACGCCACGCGCCAGCAGTCGATCCGCGACAGCGTTCTCGCTGGGCAGGATGTGGTGTTCGATGTTGTACTGCCTCCCCTCCAAGAGGAGTTTTTCGCAGGCTTGCTGCGGAATCATGGTTTGAGACGAACTCACGGTCTTGTCCTTGATGTTTTAGACCCTTCACAGCGTATTGAACCCTGCCGGATTTGTCGGTACCCGAGCGACTGTCGATGAACCGACTCTGAGGTACCCACGCAGGTGCAGTCCGGGCGTCCCCGGCCACCTGGGAGATGGCCGGTCGCGCTGTCGTGCGCGTAGCGCATCGAGCCGCCTGCAGCGTCTCGCCCCTGCAGGGCTTCCATCGTTCCCTCGCTCCGCTCGGCTGACGCCTCCGGCCCGGATTCCTCGATCCGGGCCTGCGCGCTTCGCTTGCCGTACGGTCGGCGTGTTGGGGGGCCATTGCCTTGTCCAGCCGTCTCCCCTGACTTCATCACCTTGTCCGCGACTGTAGCCCGCGCCCGTGTGCCGTCAAGGCGCGCAGGGCCGTGTCCTCGGCTGCGCCTGCGGGCCGCACCAACCCTGCGCTTGTTTCCTTGACGGTCCCCCGTCCGCGCGCTCCTGACCGTCGCGGGCGATGAACTCAGGAAAGACGGTGGCAACAGGGCCAACCGGGTTCCTCGTGCCGACCGCACCAAACAGCCGAAAGGCTGGGCTCCGAATCTAGGAATCCGGTGTGCGGTTTGAACAGCAAACCCTTTTCGTCAGGAGAAATGCAATGCAACTCGCATCCCGATTCGCTTCCCGTTCCCCGTCGCTGCGCAGCGACTACCCGCTGTCCGACGATCAAATCCGCAAGGTCGCGCCGTCCATCTTCGCGGACGCCCCGCACGAAAGCCGTTCCGAACGGTACGCCTACATCCCCACCGCCGCCGTGCTGGCAGAACTGCGCAAGGAAGGGTTTGAACCCTTTATGGCAGCGCAAACCCGCGTGCGCAACGACGACCGCCGCGACTACACCAAGCACATGCTGCGCCTGCGCCACGCCAGCCAGATCAACGGCGCGGAAGCCAATGAAATCGTGCTGTTGAACTCGCATGACGGCACGAGCAGCTATCAGATGCTGGCCGGAATGTTCCGGTTCGTGTGCAGCAATGGTCTTGTCTGCGGCGACACGGTGGCGGACGTGCGCGTGCCCCACAAAGGCGACGTGGCCGGTTCCATCATCGAAGGCGCTTACGAAGTGTTGAGAGGCTTCGACCGCGTGCAGGAATCCCGCGATTCCATGCGCGCCATCACCTTGAGCGATGGCGAATCCGAAGTGTTCGCCCGCGCCGCGCTGGCCCTCAAGTACGACGACCCCGACAAGCCCGCGCCCATCACGGAATCGCAAATCCTGATGCCGCGCCGCCACGACGACCGCCGCCCGGACTTGTGGAGCGTGTTCAACCGCACGCAAGAGAACCTGACCCAAGGCGGCCTGCGCGGGCGCAGCGCCAACGGACGCCGCCAGCAAACCCGCCCGGTGCAGGGCATCGACCAAAACATCCGCCTCAACCGTGCGCTTTGGCTGCTGGCCGATGGCATGCGCCAGTTGAAAGCCTGAATCCCCACGCGGCAGGGGCAGGCAGCAGCCCTTGCCGCTTCTCTCGCTGCTGCATCCCTAACCGCAAGGAGTTATCACCATGAACGCCGATACCCAAATCGAAACCCGCGCCATCGAAACCGCCGCGCCGCTGGAAGTGGCCGACCCGACCAAGAACCTGATTTTGGTTCCGCTCTCGCAGTTGCTGCCGCGCCGCTCCAAGCGCAACGCGCGGACGACCTCGCGCATGTCCATCCCCGAACTGGCCGCGAGCATTGCCCGCGTCGGCCCGCTGCAAAACCTCGTCGTCATCCTTGCCGCTGATGGCGAGCATTACGAAGTGGTGGCCGGCGACCGACGCCTGACCGCCTTGAAGCTGCTGGCGAAGAAGAAGCGCATCCCTGCCGACTACGAAGTGGCGTGCCTGCTGGTGCCCGACGCTTCGGCCCGTACCGTCAGCCTCGCGGAAAACCTGCTGCGCGAGCAGATGCACCCGGCCGACCAGTTCGAGGCGTTCGCCGCACTGGTCAAGGAAGGCCGCCCCATCGAAGACATTGCCGCCGACTTCGGCGTGACCCCGCTGGTGGTGCAGCGCCGTCTCAAACTCGCCAACGTCTCGCCGCGCCTGCTGGCCGACTACCGGGCCGGAGCCGTCACGCTGGAACAGTTGATGGCCCTGACCATCACCGACGACCACGCCGCACAGGAAAGCGCGTTCTACGGTGCGCCCGAATGGCAGCGTGGCGCGTCCGCGCTGCGCGAACGCCTGACCGAACGCGAAATCGACGCCACGCATCCGCTGGTGCGCTTCGCCGGGCTGGACGCCTACACGGCGGCGGGCGGCGGCATCCGCCGCGACCTGTTCGCGGAAGGCGATGCCGGAACCTACCTGACCGACGCCGCGCTGCTGGAAACGCTGGTGCGTGGCAAGCTGGATGCGCTGGCCGGGGACGTGCGCGCCGAGGGTTGGGCGTGGGTCGAAGCCGTGCCGCATATGAGCTACGCCGAGCGGCAGGCGTTCCAGAACGCGCCGCGCCAGCGCCGCGAACCGAACGCCCGCGAAGCCCGCCGCATCGCCTCGCTGCAAACCCGCCTCGACAAGATCTACGCCGAACTGGAAGAAGCCTACGACGCCGAGGACGAGGACAAGACCGAAGCGCTGGAACCGCGCCGCGAACAGGTTGCCGGGGAACTGCAAGCCGTGGAGGAAGCCTTGCAGGGCTACGCCCCGGATGTGCGCGCCGTGGCCGGTGCCATCGTCACCCTCGACCGCAGCGGCGAAGCCATGATTCATCGCGGGTTGCTGCGCGAGGCCGAAGCCAAGGCGTTGCGCACGCTGGAACGCTTGCGGCAGGGGTTCGGCAGCGCGGAAAGCGAAGCCGGGAACGACGACGAAGGCGAGGACGCCGAACAGCCCAAGGCCGCGAGCCTGTCCGACCGGCTGGCGCAGCGCTTGAGCGCGCACCGCACCGCCGCGCTGCAAATCGAAGTCGCCCGCCATCCGCAAGTCACGCTGGCCGCGCTGGTGCATGGCATGGTGCAGAGCGTCTTGCAGGACAACCACTACGGCCACGACTTGCCGCTGGGCGTGAGCCTGAAAGTGCAAGACCGGCTGGAAGGCATGGCCCCCGACTGGCCCGAGTCGCCCGCCGCCGTCGCCCTGCGCGAGTTGCAGCAGGTCGCGGGCGAAGCGCTGCCGCAGGACAGCGCCGAACTGTTCGCCGCGCTGCTGGCGATAGAGCAAGGCGAACTGGTGCGGCTGCTGGCGGTATGTGTGGCGGCGACCGTGGACGTGGTGACGCCTCGCGCCACGGCGCAGCAGCCGGGCGCGGAACTGGCGCAGGCTGTGGGGCTGGACATGGCCGCATGGTGGCAGCCCACCGCAGACGGGTATTTCCAGCATGTGCCGAAGGCCGCGATTCTGGAAGCCGTGGGCGATTTTGCACCGTCGCACGCTGCCCGGCTGACGAAGTTGAAGAAGGCCGACATTGCCAGCGAGGCGGAACGGCTGGCCGATGGTACGGGTTGGATGCCCACCATCTTCAAGGCCGAAGGCCCGGAAGCTGCGCCGGAGGAAACGCAGGCGCAGGACGCCCCGGAGGATGCCGAGGCAATGGCGGATGAACCCGCCGAGGCACTGGCCGCTTGACCCGCGCCGAAGGCAAGCGCCCCGGCCTCGACCGGGGCGCTTCGCTTGAAGGAGAAGCCCCCATGGCCCGCACCACCACCAGCCGCCCGCGCATGGCGGCGATCTATGCGCCCGGCGCAGTACGCGCCCGCCGCTGGCACGGCGAAGGCGACGTGCGCGGCTACCGCCCACCCTCGGGCTGGTCGGCCCGCGCCGACCTCACCGACATTCACCCCATCACGGGCCGCGCCTTGCCGCGTGCCATGTGGTGGATTATCGAAACCAAGGAATAACGAGCCGCACCGGCCCCAAGCCGTTCCGCCTTGGGGCCGGTGGTCGAAAATCCGGGCGCGGCGGTGGCCGCGCCCGGTTCCAGCGTCCAAAGCAAAATCGCCACGTCGCCGCCTTCGACCAGGCGGCGACGTGGCGGACGTGCAAGTGCCTTGCGCGCGGTACGGCGATCGGCGCCCGCTGGCGCGGGCAAGGTTTCGATGGCGCCCCGCCGCAATGGGCGGGGCTTGTGGGGCTACGCCCCGGCTTGCTGCGGCAGGTTGTGCCAAAGCGTGCCGTCCTCGACGCTGGCGGTTCGCGCCTGTACGTCACGAAGGACGGTTCACCGACAAGCCACCCGGCTTCGCTATGGCGCATCCACGCCACGCCTCAACCACGTCGTCGCAATCTGCGGCAAGAAGCGTTCTCGCCTGTCGTTGGGGTGTTGGCCTTGCCAGTGTCAGGGCGCAAGCCGGTGAAGCCGTCACGCGGGGATGCCGAGTCGGCCACGTCTCCATTCGGGAGCGGGCGGCCCGTGCGTCCTTGGCTTGTCGTGAATCCTGGCGGTGGCACGGCTGCGCCTTGGGCTTCATGGCCGCAACCTTCCAGCGAAAACAATTTCCCCTGCGCTGCGCGCATTCCTCGCGGGACAAATTCTTTTCGCTTCCAGGTTCTCCACGGTATTGCGACCGCTGCGCGGTGCGGCCAGCCCATCCCCCGCCGGCCGGATCACAACAAGGACGCACTGGCGCGACCTTGTTCAAACCGAAAGGAGAGAAACATCATGGCTAACATCGGCACCTTCACCGCAGAGAAAGACGGCTTCACCGGCCAGCTCCGCACCCTGACCCTCAACGTCAAGGTCAAGCTGGTTCCCAACGACAAGGGCGACAGCGAGAACGCCCCCGACTTCCACCTTCAGGCGGCCGGCCACGAGATCGGCGCGGCGTGGAAGAAGACCAGTGAGGCCGGGCGCGAGTACCTGTCCGTGAGCATAGACGACCCTTCGTTCCCGGCGACGGTCTATGCCCGCCTGATCGAGAACGAGGACGGCACGCACGACTTGATCTGGTCGCGCAGCAAGCCCAAGGCGGCCTGACGGCCGCCCACCGCGCCCCGCCCATTGCGGCGGGGCGCGGCATCTCTCAGTTCCAATCGCTCGCCTGAGCGTTAGGCGAGCGCAATCTTCCGATCTACGCCGCAAAAATCAGCGATCACCCCAACCACCGCCTGCGCCTGTGAAGGCAGTGCGGATGGCGTGGGAGCTTGGGGAGAGAAGGCTGCGGACTCTAACGCAAGTGCCACATCGAACGCCGCTGACCCCGTTAGGTTTCTGGCGAAGAACTCGGCCAACAGATCGGCTTTGACGTTACTAGCCTGTTGCTGAAGTTCCTGTTGCAGCGTATCAGCGAGACCAGGTTGAGCCGCAACGCCTTCCACTAGTGCTGCCGCCATGCGACCGACCTTCTCCGTGAAAGCCTGCCCTGATACGCCGTAGCGTATTCCACGCTCGATGATCTGACGGCGTTGCTCCTGATCCTCAGCAATGAATTCCCTGAGGATGAAGTCCATCGCGATCATGAAATGCGAGCATGAGGCATAGAAGAGTCTCCATGCCCGATTTCCGGAGGCGATTTGGGCCAGCAAATATTCGATGTCTTCAAGCCAGGCATTGCATCCGTCGAAGTTCAAGGAGTGAAGCAGGCGAGATTTGCTTTCTTCATACCTACCACGCCAGTCACCACTTAATCGACCTAGAGAGCCCGATTCAAGATCCGCAAGGAAATCTTCCTCGGTGATGCGCTCCTTGTGGCTGCGTGCGCTATTGGTTAATCGCGAAAGGAACTTACCATCCAATACCCGGACATTGTGTTGGAGGCCAAACTCGCGAACATCCGGCCTAGAATCCGTTGTCGCGACAATGCACGAGTCAAGACCTAGAACTGACTGTAGGCCCTTTGCCCAAAAAATGCGTTCAAGAGCCTGCGGTGTCTTCTTGTTCTTGATGTCGACGCAGATGCGTTCTCTGCTGAGAGGCGAATTGCGCGCGTATAGCCACAGATCGACATCCGTCACATCGAATCGATGGAATGTAAACTTGATGCCTCTGGCAACATAGTAGCCAATGCTTAGGAAATAATTCCGCAGTGCTTCCTCGGCGACAGAGCCCTTTAGTGGTTGGCTTTTCATCGCTTGAGCCCGCCGGTTCGAATTTCTTGGAGCAGGTTGCGCGCCTTCAGTTTCACTGCCTCTGTGGCATTTTTCCGCTGCACCTCTCGATTCAATTCCGGCGCGACGTATTCAGTGATACGTGCACCAGGAATATGCGAAACGCTCTCGGCCGTTATGTCGCCATCTTCGATTACGGCGAGCGCAAGTCGCCCCACTTCTGGCTTCAGGAGCCTCATGGTGAACATGCCGTTATCAGCAGGCGTCACAGCGACGACGCCTTTCAACTCAAGGGCTTGATAGTCGCTTCCAATGGCGGTGGCGGGACCGACGCTATGGCCTGCGATCAGCTTATTCATGAGTGCCGAGACCATCTGGATACGGCCGCGGTAGTAGCTGCTGACGGTCATCCCGTAGGTGAGCGAGGCTACCAGCGCCTTGGCTAAATCCAGCGCATCGTCCGCAATGGAGTTGCTGAATTTGGAGAATGCAGCCGGACGGGTAACGAAGTGGCTCTTGCCCTGATCATTGCCGACAACGCTGACATCGAACAGACCAATGGAGTGAAGACGTGCGAAAAGATCCTGCCCTAGAATCCTGTTAACCGTCTCCAATGGCAGGCAACCTGTTTCTTGAAGCTTCTGATTAACTTCTGTCAGAAGCGCAGCCTCGGGGGCTTTCAAGGTTGATAGAATTGCATTGACCTTCCGCGCATCATCGCGCCGGAACAGGTTGCCATTGAAAAGCAGTTTCTCTTGAGCCGAGATCGGCTCAGAGTCAAAGAAGCCGATGTTGGTCGCAAGATCCAACGTATCACCGACCTCCTTGCGTGAAAGCTTCAAGTGATCGGAAACGACCTCGGCGATAGCTTTGTCCGTCGTGGGCGTCTCGGAGGCAATCTCTGATACGAAGATTACGGCTTCTTCATGTGCCTCGTGGCTGCTTTCATCGAAAATTCTGGATGTGTGCTCAAGCACACTATGTCCAGTCAAGCCAAGGACTTCCACCCCCCCGTTGCCCGGCAGGATTAGTCTTTGCCGCGCGAGTTCGGCAACGATTGCAGGGAGTTCCGTTTTGGGGCTGATGTGGTTGGCACGTGCGAGTGCCTCTAGGCGTTGTTGCGTGACAACGCTTTGCCTTTCCGCAGAGATTGCGGATAACAACGTGCCACTTTTCCCAGCGAAGGCGATCGAGTCGAAATCTTGGTTCGTTGTTGCTTGAAGTTTTCTTGCGTGGTGCAACAGCCACGCGCCTTGGGTCTTCTTATCCATGAACATCCCGTTGCTCGATAGATAGCAGCTCTTGCTCTACTTGCTTAAGCACACGCCTTACCTTGTCCATGTCGTCGCCTGCATAGGCCAGCGTCAGCAACGTGAGCGGATGCACGTCCATGACCTCGCACAGCTCGGTCAGCTTGTGCATGGTCGGGCTTTTCAAGTCGCGCTCCAACGAACTCATGTAGGTACGGCTGGACACGTCGGAGAACGCTTCCTGGCTCAAGCCACGCGCCTTCCTGACCGTCCGTATGGCCGTCGCCAATGAGTGTTTCGCTGCCGCCAACTTGGTTTCCCCTAGAAAACCAAGATGACAGCCCATTGAACCCAATAGGGCTACAATCTATAGTGTTCATTTCTGCGAAGCAATCCGCTTCGTGTCTTTACGGGAATCCGCATGGACGGGTTCCAACAGAATCGGGGCGCCGCATCTGTGTCTTTCCTGGCCTGCGTAATTCCGCTTCTGCGTTTCCGTGCATGTACGGATTCGATGGCTTGCGCCTTCGTGCTTTCCCGCCAAAGCACGCATCCGCTTCAGCGGTTCCGCGCTTCGTTGGAAAATCGTATCCGTGCATCCTCGGATGCGTGGGGATTCGGGGGATGACCCAGCCGCTTGTCACCACTGAACAGCGAGCGCAACTGCTCGCCGTCGGCGCGTGCCGCGCCGACGGCCGGAGCATCGACCCTATGCCAGTGGTGCGACTGTTCACCCCTGACGCGCACGCCACCTGGCTGCTGGCCGCACTCGATCCGGCCGATGGCGATACGGCCTGGGGGCTGATCGACCTCGGAATAGGCATGCCCGGCCTGGGCCATGTGAAGCTGTCCGATCTGGCGTCCATCGTCGGGCCGCGCAAGCAGCCGGTGATGCGTGATCGCTACTTCCAGCCGGTGCGGCGGCTATCGGAGTACCTGCGGCTGGCCGAAGAAAACGGCTCGATCACCGACTGACCAACCCCCAGCAACAACAGCGCATTCTGACTATTTCAGTCTTACCCAAGACCTGCGCAGTCTGAATCCGCACTCTTGCACCGAAGCGGTGCGTTCTGTTGCAAACAGTCATGATCTTTGGTGCGGGCTGCTGCACGGTGCTCCATGCTGCGCGCCATTTTCGTGGCGGCCCAGCCGTCGCATTCAGACGATTTCCGCAATGCCCTGGAGCGAATCAGTCTTGACACCAGCAGTTACAGCTTATCCCGATTTCGATGACGACTTGATGGCGACTCGATAGCTCCCGCACGGCGGAATCCGTGGCGACGTTCCTGCTGAATGACAGGAGGCTGCGTCATGGCTGACCCGAGCGCCGAACACTGGTATCCGACCGCCGCGTATCTCTACACGCTGCACCTCGACGGCCCCGCGCTGGCGTGGGAATACCTGCGTCGCCACCCCGACTACCGCCGCGACTGGCTGCGCCGGCGCCGCCGGCCAGAGGCCGCCGCGCGCTGGGGATTGCGCCTGCTGGAAGATCCCGCCCTGGATGCGCGCGACGCGCATCCGGCTTGGTTCCCTGACCACGATGCTGTCGTGCAACTCTATCCCGATGCCGACCCGCCACCCGATGCGGTGGCCTTCGCGTTCTGGCGCATTCCCGGCCAGAAACGCCTGGTCCACGATGGCAAGCGCCTGGTGCTGCTGACACGATGGCCGGGCTGCTGCCTGCGGCTGGTGATCGCTCCCGGCTTGGCCGACGGTATGGCCTACGCCTATGCCATTCGCGCCTGCGGCGCATCCTGCGGGCGCTATCAGGCACTGGCGGCTGAGCTGGACAAGCTGGCCATCGCTGGCGACACCTTACCCGCGGGAACGGCACGGCCACGGCCGACACTCGCCACATTGCTGGAGTTGAACACGCTCCAGGCGCTCGACGGCACCCTGGCGGGCGCATCCTTGCGCGAAGTGGCCGAAGGACTGTTCGGTGCCGATGCAGTCGCAGACGACTGGTACGCCGATAGCGCCTTGCGCGCCCGCGTGCGGCGACTGGTGCGCCGGGGCGATGCGCTGATGCGCGGCGGCTACCGCCGCCTTGCACAGCTTCCGCCCGTTGCACAGGGACGCGCTGCATCCCATGCAAAACGTCCCTGAGCAGGAAGCCTTGCTTTCTTGAAAGTGCCTCTATCCGGCTGCGTGGTGTGGCCGGGCTTGATGGAGGTACATCCCATGCGACCCGCTCCCTTGCGGCCTGCCGCCACTGCTGTCGCTGCGCCCGTGCAGCCCCAACGCTACCTGACCAACGACGAAGCCGCCGAATACTTGCGGCTGTCGCCGCGCACGCTGGAGAAACAGCGCGTGATCGGCGGCGGCCCGAAGTTCCGCAAGTTCGGCCGCCGCGTCATGTACGCGGTGGCCGACCTCGATGCCTGGGCCGACCAGCGCAGCTACGAGGCCACGTCCGACCCGGAATATGCCGAGCGTCACGCGGGCGACTACCGTGATGGCCGCTGATCGTCGGCTCGCCGGTGGCCATCGTCATGTCCAGCCCATCGCTGCCGTCGAGGCAGCGATCGCAGCAGCGGGAACAGCTCGACCTGTTCCGCGCGCTGCCGGGCGACGGCATGGCGCCGCGCGACAGCCAGGACTTGATGGCCTTTCCGTTCTTCTCGCTGGCGAAGTCGCGGCGCACGGCGCCGATCGACTTCCGCAGCGGGAACATCACCATCCGCGTGGAAGGCACGGCCGAGCACGGCATCGCCACGATATGGGATGCCGACGTTTTGATTTGGGCGGCCTCGCAGATCGTGGAGGCGCGCGACGCAGGCATTCGCCCGTCGCGCTGGATACACGCCACGCCCTACGAAATCCTGCGCTTCATCGGGCGCGGCACGTCCCTCAACGACTACAAGCGCCTGAAAGCCGCGCTCGACCGGCTGCAATCGACCAGCGTGGCCACGTCCATCCGCGAAACCACCGGGCGGCGCTTGCATCGCTTTTCGTGGGTGAACGAATGGCGCGAGCTGGCCGACGCCAGCGGCACGCCGCTGGGCATCGAACTGATCCTGCCGGACTGGTTCTATGCCGGCGTACTCGACGCCGCCCTGGTACTGACCATCGACCCGGCCTATTTCCGCTTGAAGGGCGGTATCGAACGCTGGCTGTACCGCCTGGTGCGCAAGCACGGCGGGCGGCAGGAACACGGCTGGCAATTCGACTTCCGGCACCTGCACCGGAAGTCCGGCAGCGCGGCGCGCTTCTCGGACTTCGCCTACGACCTGCGCGTGCTGGTCGCGCGGCAGTCGCTGCCCGGCTACGTCCTGGGCATCGAGCCGATGCCGGGCGAAAGGCTGGAACTGCTGACCTTCCGGCCCGTGCCGTTCACGGCACGGGGATAACTGAGGGAAAAGGTGTGGACGGCCTCGTGCTATCAGGAGTACAGGGTATCGTGCTATCGGGAGTACGCCTATCGTGCTATCAGGAGTACGAAAACGCCGCAAAGCCAGTAACGGCGCGGGTTTTCGCCCCCTCTAACTTACCTAACTATAAATCTCTAACTTTTAGTAGAAGCGCGCCGTTTCGGTGGACAACCGCAAAACGGCACGGCCAGGCCGGCTTTCCAGCAGGGAGGGCCGCGCCATGATCTTCGCGTTTCTCAATCAAAAAGGCGGCGTCGGCAAGACCACACTCGCCACCCACATCGCCGGCGAGCTGGCGATGCGCGGTCTGCACGTCATCCTGCTGGACGCCGACCCGCAGGGTTCGTCGCTGGACTGGACGCAGCGCAGAAGCCAGCAGGGCTTGCCACGGCTGTTCAGCGCCGTGGGCCTCGCCCGCGAAACGCTGCATCAGGAAGCGCCGGAGCTGGCCCGCCGCGCCGATCACATCATCATCGACGGCCCGCCGCGCATCGCCGCCCTGGCGCGTTCCGCGCTGCTGGCGGCCGAGCGCGTGCTGATTCCCGTGCAGCCCAGCCCGTATGACCTTTGGGCCAGCGCCGAGATGGTGGCGCTGATCCGCGAGGCACAGGTGTTCCGGCCTGCGCTGCGCGCGGCCTTTGTCATCAACCGGCGTGTCAGTACCACCATCATCGGCAGGGAAGCACGGCAATCGTTGGCCGAACAGCCGCTGCCGGCACTGCGCAGCGAAGTGCGCCAGCGCATCGTCTTCGCCGACAGCGTGGCCGCTGGCCGGCTCGCCCGCGAAATCGCGCCCGACAGCGCCGCCGCACGCGAGATCGCCGCGCTCACCGATGAACTGCTGCGGTGGCCGACATGAGCGGCCCGCGCAGCAAGCGCGTCGGCATCGGCGCACGTCCGCCCGCGAATCCGCACGCCGAGGCGTGGATTCGCCAGGGCGATGCCGATGCACTCAACAAAGGCGACCTCTACACCGCACGCCTCACGCTCGACGTGACGCCCGCGCTGCGCGCACGCATCAAGATCGCCGCCTTCGGCCAGGGCGTGACCGTAGCCGAACTGCTGCGCGGTCTGCTGGAACGGGAGTTTCCCGAGAACCGCATGGAGAGCACGCCATGAACGCATCCCTCGCGACCGCCGCGACCGCCGCGAACGCGGCCACGGCTACGCCGCCGCATTCGCTTCCAACACTCGCCGGCCGACCCGGCAACGTGCCGATGACCCGCGTATCGCTCGCCTACATCGAGCCGCGCTTCAAGCTCTATCTGCGCTTCGGCGAACCTGCGCGCACGCTGCGGCTCGACCGCTGGCGGCGCTGTGCGGTGTTCCTGCCGCGCATGGTGTTCTGCCGTATCCGCTGGCAAGCCAACGACTACGGCACGATCCGCTGGCAGCTCATGGTGATGCAAGCCGCCACGCCGCTGGACGACATGCAGCGTATCCCTGGCGTGCGGCCAGGCGCACGCCTGCTGCTGCACGCCGAAGGCGAAAACGCGGTGCGTGCCGTGCTGGAACGCATCGACGGCATCGAAGGGCAAGGCATCGCCGCCATCGACGTGTCGCCCGCGTACTGGCGCACGCTGGGCAACCGCCTGGCGGCCCGCCTGGCGCTGCCCGAATACACCGCCGAGCGGCACGCCGCCTGGCTGGCCGGAAAGGCGCTGCCATGACGACCCAATCCAACACCACATGCACGCACGAAGTCGCGCCGCATCCTCGCTCGCGCCTGCGCGTTCGCATCGTGCTGGCGGGCTTCGCTGCCGTCGGCCTCGCTGCGCTGGCCTGGGCGGCTTTCGTGTCGCCGCTGCCGCGTCTGACCTACAACCCGTCCGACAGCGTGGCGATCGGCTGGTATCGCATCGAACCGTTCGACCCGCGCACCGCCTCGCTGCCACGTCCGTTGTCCGTGGACAGCATCGTGCTGGTGCCGCTGCCCGACAGGGCCGCCATGCTGGCTGCGCAGCGCGGCTACCTGCCGACCCGCGTTCCGCTGCTCAAACGTGTGGGCGCAGTCGCGCCGCAACACGTTTGCATCGTCGCCGGGCAGCTACGCATCGACGGCGTGCCTGCGGCCGCTGCGCTGCCTGCCGACCGGCTGGGCCGGCCGCTGCCATCCTTGCAGCTTTGCCGCCGCCTCGAACCGGGCGAGCTGTTCCTGTTGAGCGTGACCAATCCGGCGTCGTTCGA
Source organism: Stenotrophomonas maltophilia group sp. Smal12 (assembly GCF_037079935.1). Classification (NCBI taxonomy): domain Bacteria; kingdom Pseudomonadati; phylum Pseudomonadota; class Gammaproteobacteria; order Lysobacterales; family Lysobacteraceae; genus Stenotrophomonas; species Stenotrophomonas maltophilia group sp. Smal12. Next base: position 41,716 of record NZ_JBAWUK010000001.1, read on the forward strand.
CAGCCGCTATTTCGGCCCGGTCAGCGCATCCGCCGTGATCGGCGTCGCGCACCCGGTCTGGCTGAAGACACGCCCATGATGGCCGCCGATTCACTGCACGTTGCCGTGCCTCTCATCGTGCCATCGGGCATGCCGTTCCGGCTGCCGCCGCCGTGTCGTCGCGCGTGCAGCGCGGGCGCATTCGCGCCGCGCTTCGCGCAACATCCGGCGCAGCCGTCCAGCGTGCAGGCGTCTTGCCTCGAACGCGCCCGGCCTGCGGCCATTGGCGCGTTCGCCGGCGGGCTGGCTGCAAGCAGCGCAGCGCCGCCGGGCCGCCGACGCCCGGAGCGACAGCGAGGGGCAAAGGCGGAAGGCAAGACAAAAGGACGTGGCACCGGGCCGCGTCGAAAGCCAGTCTGCACATGGGGGTGGCGCGGCACGGAGCGGCTTCGCCGCCGTGCCGCGTTCGGCGCGAAGGTCGCGCCAATGCGGGCATGTCCGCGTGCTTCGCACGACCGGACACGCCAGAGCTTGCAGGGAGAACGGCCATGACCGACCGCCGCGACGACGATTTCCGCGTGCGCCCCAGCGCCCCGAAGAACCGGGGTAAGGGCCAGGGGCAGAGCTTCGTTTCCAAGGTGCTCAAGCAGGCCGGAAAAGCCAGCAGCGGCAAGTCGGCGGTGCGCCGTCCTGGGGCGGCTGCCACCGGCCAGCGTCCCGGCTCACGCCTGGGGCGCGGCCATACGGCGGCGCGCTTCGCCGGCGCGAAGCTGACGCCCATGTCGCGGCGCGTGACCATCAAAACCTTGCTGGTCAATCACCAACGGGCCAGCCCACAGTCGCTCGCCAAGCACCTGCGCTACATCGAGCGCGACGGCGCGGGTCGCGATGGCGAACCGGGCCGGGCCTACGGGCCACAGGCCGACGAAGCTGACCTCGATGCCTTCAAGGAACGCTGCGCCGATGACCGCCACCATTTCCGCTTCATCGTCTCGCCGGAGGACGGGGCCGAACTGGACGACCTGCGCACCTACACCCGGCATCTGGTGGATCGCATGGAAGCCGACCTGGGCACGCGGCTGGATTGGGTGGCGGTCGATCACTGGAACACCGACAACCCGCACACCCACCTGATCGTGCGCGGGCGCGACGACACCGGCAAAGACCTCATCATCGCGGGCGACTACATCGCCGATGGCTTCCGCCACCGCGCCGCCGAGCTGGCGACCGAATGGCTGGGGCCGCGCACCGAGCTGGAGATCCAGCAGACCTTGGGGCGCGAGGTGGAACAGGAGCGGTGGACGAGCCTGGATCGCACCTTGAAGCGCGAGGCCAGCGACGATGGCCTGGTGCATGTCGAACGGCTCAACGAACCCCGCTTGCAGCGCCAGCGCCTGCTGCTGATCGGCCGCCTGCAGCGCTTGCAGCGCCTGGGCTTGGCCGACGAGGCGCAGCCGGGCTCCTGGGCCATCCATACCGATGCCGAGAAGACCTTGCGCGCCCTGGGCGAGCGTGGCGACATCATCCGCACGATGCAGCGCGCCATGAGCGGACAGCCGCGCGAGCTGGCGGTGTTCGAGCCGGGCGATGACGGCCGCACCATCTTCGGCCGCGTAGCAGCCAAGGGGCTGGCCGACGAACTGCACGACCGCGGCTATCTGGTCATCGACGGCGTGGACGGCAAGGCCCACTACGTCGCGCTGAACGCCCGCGACGAGCTGGCGAACTATCCGACCGGCGCCGTGGTGGAGGTGAAGGGATCGGCCGACGTGCGCGCCGCCGACAGGAACATCGCCGCGCTGGCGAGCGATGGGCTGTATCGCACCGATCATCACCTGGCGATTGAGCAAGGCCGAGCCAAGCCCGGTCGTGACCCGCAGGAAGTCGTTGCGGCCCATGTCCGCCGACTGGAAGCCCTGCGCCGGGCCGGCATCGTGGAGCGCGTGGCCGACGGGCTATGGAAGGTGCCGGACGACCTGGCCGAGCGTGGCCGCCGCTACGACGCGCAGCGCCTGGGCGGTGTGGCGGTGGAGCTGAAATCGCACCTACCCATCGAGCGGCAGGCCCGCGTCATCGGCGCCACTTGGCTGGATCAGCAGTTGATTAACGGCGGCCGAGGCTTGGGCGACCTGGGCTTTGGTGGCGAGGCCAAGCAGGCGATGCAGCAGCGTGCCGACTTCCTGGCCGAACGGGGGCTGGCCGAGAAGCGCGGCCAGCGCGTGATCCTCACCCGGAATCTGTTGGCTACGCTGCGCAATCGGGAATTGGCGCAAGCCACGAAAGACATTGCCGCCGACACCGGACTGGAGCATAGGCCCATCGCCGACGGTCAGCGCGTGGCCGGCATCTACCGTCGCTCGGTCATGCTCGCCAGCGGTCGCTACGCGATGCTCGATGATGGCATGGGGTTCAGCCTGGTACCGTGGCGGCCGGTGATCGAACAGCGGCTGGGGCAGCAACTCGCCGCGACGGTGCGCGGTGGCGGGGTGTCCTGGGAGTTTGGGCCTCAGCGCTGGCCTGGCATCGGATAGAACTGTTGCTCATAAGCAAAGCCCCACCAACCGCCTTGAAAAGCGCCACCGCATCCTGCGGCCAATGCACCTGTGAGCGCGGTATGCTCGACTTCTCTATCGGCGGGTCTCGTTCGCTCACTATTCCCAATACCTGTCCGCGCTCCTTGCCCTGCCAGACCTTCTGGCGATCGACGGTACTCGCATCAGGTAGGTAATTGGGTCACAGGCTGGCGTAAATAGTGCCGCGGCGTGACCCTGAACCATTGCGCTTCCGTCCTAGCTGCGCCCGGCTTTCGAGTTGAATCTGTCATTGGAGTTATGAAGGGTGGGCGGACAAGCCTGCAGGATGAATTTCATTGATTCATGGGGACGCGAACACGGACGTAAGTGCCTCGGCCCGGCTGGCTGTCCAGATCAACCGAGCCGCCGTGCTTCGACACCGCCGCCTGGACGATGGCCAGCCCGAGCCCGCTGCCCGGTTTCCCGACCGACGTACTGCCGCGGTAGTGGCGCTCGAAGGCCAGGATGCGGTCTTCCTCGTCCATGCCGGGGCCGTGGTCGCCGACCTGGATCAGGACCATGCCGTTGTCTGCGGTCGCCCGCAGGTCGATGGGCGATCCGGGAGCGTACTTGCGCGCATTGTCCAGCAGGTTGCGGATGATCTCGCGCAGCATGGTCGGGTCCATGCAAACACGAAGTCCGGGAGCCGCCTGTACGGCGATCACGCGATCCGGTTCCAGTTGCCTGACCTCGGCCGCGAGTTCTTCCAGCGTCGGCACGAGCGCGATCCATTCGTTCGATGGGCGACGCATGACATCCAGCCGGGCCAGCAGCAACACGTCGGCGACCAGGGCGCTCATCCTTTTGACCTCCTGCTGCAGGCCATCGAGCTGGGTATAGGCGCTGGTATCGCCAGGGCGGATGGCGTGCCGCAGGTTGTCGAGCGAGGCGGACATCACCGCCAATGGCGTTCGCAACTCGTGCCCGGCCTCGGCCAGATGGCTTCGCAACCTTGACTCCTTTGCCTGGGCGTCGCGTGCGACCGTGGCCTGGGCCAGTTGCGCGATCAGGTATCCGACCAGCGCCGACAGCACCAGGCTGATGGCCGACACTGCCCAATAGCGCTTCAGCACGCCCGGACCCACGCGCGGATAGACCAGCAAGGCCATCAGCAGGATCGCCAACGCCAGCACGCAGCACACCGCGGCCGAAATCCAAGCCGTTCGCGTGGAGCGCTTCATCCGATTTTCTCCTCGATGCGCAGTGTGTAGCCCACGCCGCGCACGGTCTGGACCAGACGCGGGCTTCCATCGGCCTCCAGCTTCGCACGCAGCAAGGACACGAATCGATCCACCGTTTCCGTACCGACTTCGGCGTCCACTCCCCAGACCGACTCCAGCAACTGGCTCTTGCGGAAGACCCGCCCCTGCTCGCGCATCAGGCCGACCAGCAGATCGAACTCACGCGCGGACAGGGCCAATGGCGAATCCGACTTCCATGCGCGGCGCCTGAGTGGATCGACACGCAGATCCGCATACGCCAGCAGGTCGCTCGATCCCGCTCCGCGCCGAAGGTGCGCCACCAGCCGCGCCTTGAGTTCGTCCATGGCAAAGGGCTTGGTGAGGTAATCGTCGGCCCCGCCCTCCAGCGCCACGATCTTGTCCCCCAGTTCGGTGCTTGCCGTGAGCATCAGGACCGGCACCTGTGTGCGTTTGCGGATGAGCGGGAGAAGCGCCAGGCCATCGATGTCGGGCATGGCCAGGTCCAGCACGATGGCGTCCGGGCGGCGCTGTGCGATGCGCGCCAACGCCTCCCGACCGTTGGCGGCCGTGTCGACCTCGAACCCGCGCAAGCGCAGTGCGACTTCCACGGCGCGGCGCAGGTTGGGTTCGTCGTCGACGACCAGGATGCGGGGGCTCTGCTGCATGGGGTGCCTCTGCGGTGCCGGCTAAACCTAAACCAACCAGCCGCAGCGCATCCAGCCGGCTTTCCGGATTCCTTCCGATATCGCTCTCGAGACTGGCGGTGTCCGATCCGGGACAGTCATGGAGATACGACGATGAAGAAGCAGAATACGGTGATCCTGATGCTGGTTTTGGCCGTTCCACCGGCGTGGGCCGCCCAGGATACCGGCGTCAGCGGCAACGGGATGGCGGCAGGCCAAGGCTCGGCGAATGGACAAGGCCTCGCTGTCGGCCAAGGGGAGGCCAGCGGGACCGGCACGGTCTACTACCGCGGCGAAGATGGACTTATCCATCGCAAATCGGGTACCGGAACCGTGGATGGCCGTGGCGTCGCGGTGGGCGCAGGCGAGGTGGACGGAAAGGCACTGGTCGCCGGCCATGGGCGGGTCGAAGGGGATGGCGCCGTCCGGCCCACGCATGGGAACACCCCTGTCAGCGGTGCCATCGGAAGCGGCACGGCCACGGGAACAGGGGCGGCCATCGGCAAAGGTCAGGCCAGCGGAACGGGGACGGTGTATTACCGGGGCGAAGATGGCCGGATCCACCGCAAATCGGGCACCGGTTCGGTGGCCGGACGGGGCGTGGCCATCGGAGATGGTTCCGTCAAGGGCAAGGCCGCCGTACGAGGCAAAGGCCAGGCCCATGGCTATGGCATCAAGCGGCCTTGATAGCCAGACGCGCGGCGCCCCGGTCGTCTGACTGGGGCGATCACGTAGCTGGCTGTTACCCAAATGTGATCACTTGACACGTCAGCGCGGCATCCAGCAAGGCGTTGTCCCTGGCGTGTCTTCCACATCGAGCAAGAAGGAGCATGCAATGCACACTGCCATTCGCTGGATCGCCCCGATGCTGCTCTCCACACTGGCCGTTACCGGCTGTGCTGCCGCCCAGCACCGGGATTGGGACAACAATCCGCCCGGCCCCGCCGGCGGCCCCGGCACCAACTGGGAAAACCCGCCGGGCTGGCGTGGCGGTCCGGGCGCTTCGCCCAACCAGCGTTTCTACCGGCGCGACGGCGTGCGTTACGAGTTCAAGCTCGTCAGCGGCGGTTATTACTACAGCCCGCGCTGGGGCTATTGGCATCCGCGATACGGCTTGTGGAACCAGGGCCGCCGCTGCTGGATGGATATCGACAACAACCCGCCAGGTCCGGCCGGTGGCCGGGGCACCAACTGGGAAAACCCGCCGGGCTGGCGCGGCGGGCCGGGGGCATCGCCGGATCGGTTCGACCGTTGCCGTTGAACGTGCGTCCCGGACCCGCTTGTCGGACGCCACCTCGAACGATGTCTCATCACATGAGCACTGAAGGTCGTCACGCATGAACCGTCAGCACGCTGTCAGCGCGGCCAATCGTTTTGGCCTGGGCGCCCGGCCCGGTGAGATCGATTCGATCACCGACCCGCAGGAATGGCTCCTGGCGCAGTTGCGAATGCCGGCTTCGGAGCCGGCGTTGGCCGAATTGCCCGGCAGCCTGGAATATCTGCGCCAGGACATTGCCCTGCGGCAAACCCGGCGCGAATCCAGGCAACGCGGCCCGGCCGGGGGCGCGATGCCGCTGGCCAGGCGCCAGCGGCAGGCGCAATTGCATGAACTGCTGCTGCGCCACCAGGTTGCCGTGGCCAGCCCGACCAGCTTCAGGGAGCGCATGGTGCGGTTCTGGTCGAACCATTTCGCCGTGTCCGTGGACAAGCGCGTGGCGGCGCCCTATGCCGCGCCGATGGAGCGCGAAGCGATCCGCCCGCACGTGCTGGGGCGATTCGCCGACATGCTGCTGGCGGTGGAAACCCATCCGGCGATGCTGCGATTCCTGGACAACACGCGATCGGCCGGGGCGGACTCGAAACTGGCAGTCCGCGCACATCGGCGGAATCCGGAGCGGGAACTCGGGCTCAACGAGAACCTGGCCCGCGAGATCCTCGAACTGCACACGCTGGGGGTGCAAGGCGGGTATTCGCAGGCGGACGTGACCGAGCTGGCCAAGGCCATCACCGGATGGAGCGTGCCGGCGCCGCAGGACTTCGAGCGCGGCGCGCCGGTGCGTGCCTTCATGTTCCGCGCCAACGCCCATGAAGGCGGATCGCGCGTGGTGATGGGCAAGCGCTACGCCGAGGACGGACTGGCGCAGGGCCAGGCCGTCCTGGCCGATCTTGCGGTCCATCCCGCCACCGCACGGCACGTGTCGTGGAAGATCGCCCGCCACCTGGTCAGCGACGAGCCGCCGCAGGCGCTGGTGGAGGCGATGGCAAGAACCTGGCTCGCTTCCGGCGGCGACCTGGCGCAGGTATATGCCGCGTTGATCCGCCATCCGGCCGCCTGGGGCGAGTCGGCACGCAAGTTCAAGACGCCCGACGACTATCTGCTGTCGGCTGTGCGCGCCGGCGGCGTGCTGGACAGCTCCCGCCCGCAGGCCCTGTACACCTTGCTGGACAGGATGGGACAACCGCCGTTCACCCCGCGCTCGCCCGCCGGCTTCGCCGACGAGGCCGCACAGTGGAGCGGTCCGGATGCGCTCTGGAAGCGGATCCAGAGTGCGCAGGCGCTGGCCGAGGCCGTACCGGAGGATCGGCTCGATCCGGAAGGTACCGCCCGCGCCATCTTCGCCGACACGCTGGACGAAGAAACGCGGTCCGCCCTGCGCCGGGCCGAGTCGCCGCGTGACGGCCTCGCCCTCCTGTTCGCCAGCCCCGCCTTCCAGTGGAGGATCTGACCATGACGCTGACCCGACGCATGTTCCTGGGCGCTGCCGGCGCGGTGACCACGTTGACCCTGTGGCCGTGGCAGGGCCAGGCCCGGACAGCGGGCGATACCCGGCTGCTGGTCGTGCTTTTGCGCGGAGGACTGGATGGACTGCATACGCTGATTCCCCGCGACGATCCCCAATACCGCAGCCTGCGCGGCAGCCTGGTTCCCGACGATGCACCGGCGCTGGATGGCAGCTTCGCGCTGCATCCGTCGCTGTCCTTCGCGCACGATCTTTATCGGCGCAAGCAGCTGCTGCCGGTGGTGGCGGTGGCCCCTCCGTATCAGGAGCGTTCGCATTTCGACGCCCAGAACTGCCTGGAGAATGGCACCGGTCGCCCCAGTGGCGCCGGGACCGGCTGGCTCAACCGCTGTGCCGGCGCAATGGCCGATGGCGAGGCATTGGCCATCGGCAGCGTGATGCCGCTGATCATGCGTGGCCCGGGGGACGCCGCGACCTGGTCGCCGCCCCTGCCGGAGGACGTCAATCCGATCCTGTTGCAGCGGCTCGAGCCCCTCTATTCGCATGACGCGGCGCTATCCGCCAGTTTTTCCCGGGCAATGGCCACCCAGGGAACAGTCGCCGGCGTGGGCGGCCGCGCAGCGCGCATGGTGGCCGCCACCACGGCGGCGGGGCGCTTCATGGCCAAGGCCGACGGACCGCGAATCGGGTTCGTGGAGGATTCCGGCTGGGACACCCACGCCAACGAAGCCGCGATCCTGAAGAACAAGCTGTCCGAGCTCGACGTGGGACTGCGGGCCTTCCACGAGGCCGCGCAGCCGATCTGGGACCGCACGGTGGTGGTCGTGGTGAGCGAGTTTGGCCGGACCGCCAAAGTCAACGGCACCGGGGGGACCGACCATGGAACGGGAGGGCTGGCCTTGCTGGCCGGCGGGGCGGTTCGCGGGGGGCATATTGCCGGGCAGTGGCCTGGACTGGCTCCGGGCGATCTCAACGAAGGTCGGGACGTGCGCGTGACGACGGACATGAGGGCCTTGTTCAAGGGCGTGCTTGCCGGGCACCTGCGGCTGGACATGAGAACACTGGACACGGCGGTGTTCCCGGATAGCGGCAAGGTGCGCCCGATGGATGGGTTGCTGGTTTAGCACTCGAACCGTCGAGTCCAGGTCGCCGAAGATGCCGATCGGCGGGCGTTGCTGGAAAATCCCTCGACTACTTTGCTACTCCTGCCAGCCGCCACCAACCGCCTTGAAAAGCGCCACCGCATCCTGGGCCAATGCGCCTTGCGCGCTCAGCGCGGTCTGTTGCGCATCGAGCATGCTCAACGTCTCCACCAGCACGTCGCGCTCGCTCGCCGTGCCCAGCATCTGCTCGCGTTGCTTGCGCTGCCAGACTTCCTGGCGGTCGAAGGTCGCACGCGCCGCGTATGCGGCCTGGCGTTGCTGATAACCATAGTCCGACAGCGCATCCTCGGTTTCCTGTAGTGCGCCCAGCACGCTCTGACGGTACTGGGCAACGGTAGCCTCGTAGCCGGCGCGCGCCTGCGCCGTTTGCGATCGACGCGCACCACCGTCGAACACCGTGCCCAGCAGTTGCGCGCCGAGCGACCAGGTTCGCAGCGGCGCATCGAGCAGATCGTCGACGCTGCCGCCGACATAGCCACCGTTGGCCGACAACCCCAGGCTCGGGAAATACGCGGCCTGCGCGGCTCCCACCTGCGCATTGGCAGCCTTGACCCGTGCCTCGGCCGCCATCACGTCGGGGCGGCGCCGCAGCAGTTCGGCCGGCATCACCGCCGGGGGCGCCGGTGCCTCGAACCCGTATTCGGGCCTGGGAGCCAGCACGAACGATGACGGTGCCTGCCCGGTGAGCGCGGCCAGCGCATGCAGGCACCGGGCGCGCGTGGCCGAGGCCGCTTCCAGTCCCATGATGCTGCTGTCCAGTGCGTTGCGCGTCTCCACCACGTCGTTGGGCGAGGCGGTGCCAAGCTCATTCGCCCGTTCGGTCATCTCCAGCAGTCGGCCGTTGGCATCGACCTGATTCTCCAGTAGCGCCATCTGCACTTCGGTCTGGCGCAACGACAGATAGGTGCTGGCCACGGTCGCGGCGATGCTCAGCCGTTGCGCATGCAGATCCTGCGCCGAGGCCTCGGCCTGCGCACTTTGGGCTTCGGCGCGCCTGCGCACGGCTCCCCACAGGTCCAGCTCCCAGCTCACGGTACCCTGTGCAGTAGCTTGCTGGCGCACCTGTCCCTCGCCCAGCCCCTGCGCAGCCGCCGTGTTCTCGCTGCGGCTTTGCGAAACGCCCATGCTGACCTGCGGCCTCCCGGCCGCACGGACCTCGCCGATTGCCGCCTGAGCCTGGCGCCACGCGGCGTCCGCTGCCGCAATGGACAGGTTGGCCTGTTGCGCGCGCTCTTGCAGCTCATTGAGGTCGGGATCGTGCCAGGCCTGCCACCAGGCCTCGCCGTACCATTCAGTCGGTTCCGGGTCGGCACGCGTCCACACCATGCCGCCCTCCTCGAACCGTTCGGGGACGGGCAGGTCGGGCCGGACATAGTCGTGGCCCACGGTGCAGGCCGCCAGCGCCAGAGGCAGTAGCGCGCTGGCGAGCAGGCGCCTGCGAGATCGGGAAATGCGTGTCATGGTGGGGTCCTGCGGTGGAGGGTGCCGAATCGATCCATGAGCACATAGATCGCCGGTGTCGAATAGAGCGTCAGCACCTGGCTGAGCATCAGCCCGCCGATGATCGCCACGCCCAGTGGTTGCCGGAACTCGGAGCCGTAGCCGGAACCGATGACCAGGGGGACTGCTCCCAGGATTGCCGCAAGCGTGGTCATCATGATGGGGCGGAGCCGCACCAGACTGGCACGCAGGATCGCCTCCTGCGGAGACAGTCCCTCGGCGCGCTCGACCTGCAATGCGAAATCGATCATCAAGATCGCGTTCTTCTTGACGATGCCGATCAGCAGGATCACGCCGATCAGCGCGATGATGCTGAACTCGAAGCCCCCCGCCGCCAGCGCGATCAGCGCACCGATGCCGGCAGAGGGCAAGGTGGAGAGGATGGTCAGCGGATGACGCAGGCTCTCGTAGAGCATGCCCAGCACGATGTATACGGCCAGCAGCGCGGTGACAATCAGCAACGGCATCGTCTTGACCGTGTCGGCGAAGGCCTTGGCATTGCCTGCAGGCGCCGCGGCGATGCCTGGGTCCAGGTGCAGCGCATCGACCGCCTGCCGTATCGCGCGTTGCGCCGGTCCCAGCGAAGCGCCGGGACTGAGGTTGTAGGACAGCGTGACGGCGGGGAATTGGCCTTGGTGGGACTGTGACAGGCTGGTCTTCTGCACGCTCCAGCGCGCTATTGCCGACAGTGGCACCAGCTCGCTGCCGTGACCAGGCGTGACGTAGATCTGGTCCAGCGTCGCGGGGTTGCCAGCCTGCGACGGGTCCAGCCCCATGACCACGTTGTACTGGTTCATTTCCCGGTAGATCGTGGAAACTAGGCGCTGGCCGAAGCTATCGTAGAGCGCCTGATCGATGGCCTGCGCCGATACGCCGAGCCGCGCGGCAGCGGGCCGGTCGATCTCGATCTGCGCCTCGACGCTGCCGTCCATCAGGTCGGAGCTGACGTCGGTGATCAACGAAACCTTGCGCATGGCCTGTTCGACCCGCGCAGCGGCCACATCCAGGGCCGCGCGGTTGTCGGCCGACAAGGTGAACTGATATTGCCCGGCCGACTGCCGCCCGCCGACGCCGATGTCCTGCACGGCCTGCAGCGTCACTTGCACGCCGGCCTCATTGGCGAAGGTCTTGCGCAACTGGTCGATGACCACATCCGCGCTGTCCTGGCGCGGATCGTGCAGCGGCTTGAGCGTGACGTAGAGCGCGCCGGCGTTGGAGGCGCTGCTGCCGGTAGCCCCGAGGACGCCGATCACCTGGTCGACGGACGGATTGCCGCGCAACATGCGTACCACTTCGCTGAAGCGATCGCGCATCTGCCCGAAGGAGATGTTCTGCGGCCCATAGACCTGGCCCAGCAGCAAGCCCGTGTCCTGCTGCGGGAAGAAGCCCTTGGGCATGACCGCGAACACGACCAGTCCCAGGCCGACGACCGCAGCGGTAGCCCAGGCCATCAGCCGCGGGCGCTGCAGCGTCCAGCGCAGTGTGCGTCCATAGAAGCCATCGGGGGAAGCGCCCTGCCCATCGGGGTGCCGCGCGTCGTCCGCCGGACGCAACAGCATGCGGCTCATCATCGGGGTGACGGTGAGCGAGATGACCATCGATACCAGCACCGCGGCCGCAAGCGTGACCGAGAACTCGCGGAAGAGGCGTCCGACCAGGCCAGACATCAGCAGCAGCGGAATGAACACCGCCACCAGCGAGACGCTGATTGAGAACACGGTGAAACCAACCTCGCGCGCGCCGTCCAGCGCCGCCTGCACGCGGCTCTTGCCCATCTGCTGGTGGCGCATGATGTTCTCCACCACCACGATGGCGTCGTCCACAACGAATCCGGCCGCGACGATCAGCGCCATCAGCGAGAGGATGTTCATGCTGTAGCCCAGCGCCCACATCACTGCGAAGGTACCCAGCAGCGACAGCGGCACCGCGACCGCCGGCACCAGGGTGGCGCGCCAGTCGCGGAAGAAGACCGCTGTCACCGCGATCACCAGCAGGATCGACACCACCAGCGTCAGCTCCACCTCGTGCAGCGAGGCGCGGATGGTCTGGGTCCGGTCCAGCATCACGTCCAGCTTCATGGTGGCGGGCACGGCGGCCTGCAATTCCGGCAGCTGCGCGCGGACCCGGTCCACGGTCTCGACCACGTTGGCGCCGGGGCGCTTGCTGATGATCAGTGCCACGCCCGGCCGCCCGTTCATCAAGCCGAAGCTGCGGACGTTCTGCGTCGAATCGGTGACCGAGCCCAGGTCGGACAGCCGGACCACCGCGCCGGCGTTGTCGCGCACCACCAGGTCCCGGTAGGCGGCCGCCTGCAGCAGATCGTCGTTGGCGGCCAGCGCGTATTCGGCGTCGCCGACCTGCACCGATCCCTTGGCGCGACGCGCATTGGCACCGTTCAGCAACTGCCGGATCTGGTCCAGACCGATCCCGTACTGGCTCAGCCGCTGCCCGTCCAGCTCCACACGCACGGCCGGCAGCGCGCCGCCACCGACCTGCACATCGCCCACGCCTTCGGTCTGAAGCAGCTTCTGCTGCAGCAACGTGGATGCTGCGTCGTACAGCGCGGCACTGTCATCGGTCTGCGAGGTCAGCGCCAGCGCCATGATTGGCGCTTCGGCGGGGTTGACCTTGCGATAGGTCGGCACGCCGTCCATGTCGCTGGGCAGGCGGCTCATCGCGGCGTTGATGGCGGCCTGCACGTCGCGTGCGGCGCCGTCCACGTCGCGGGCCAGGTCGAACTGGATCACGATGCGCACCGAGCCGCTATAGCTGACCGACGTCATGTCGGTGATCCCGGCGATGGCGCTGAACTGGCGCTCCAGTGGCGTGGCCAACGAACTGGCGACGGTATCCGGATCGGCACCGGGAAGGTTGGCGGTAACGGCGATGGTGGGGAATTCCACCTGCGGCAGCGAAGCCACCGGCAGCATGCGAAAGGCCAGCAGGCCCAGCAGCATGATGCCGACGGCGATCAGAGTGGTGGCCACCGGCCGACGCACGAACGGACCGGACAGATCGATCGCCATGGCTTAGATCCGCTTGGCCAGGGCCTGCTCGGCCGGACGCAGCAACAGGTAGATCACCGGCGTGGAGAACAGTGTCAGCAACTGGCTCACGATCAGCCCACCGATGATGGCCAGGCCCAGCGGGTGGCGCAGCTCCGCGCCCATGCCGCTGCCGAACGCCAGCGGAACGGCGCCCAGCAATGCGGCCAGCGTGGTCATCAGGATCGGCCGGAAGCGCTGCTCGCAGGCGCGCTTGATCGCCTCGGTACCGTCCAGGCTGTGGTCACGCTCCAGCTCCAGCGCGAAATCGATCATCATGATCGCGTTCTTCATGACCATGCCGACCAGCAGCACCACGCCGATGGTTCCGATCACGTCGAACTGGCTGCCGCTCAACATCAGCGCCGCCAGCGCACCCAACACTGCCGAGGGCAAGGTGGACAGGATCGTCAACGGGTGGATGAAGCTCTCATAGAGCATGCCCAGCACCAGATACACCACCAGCACCGCCGCCAGCATCAGAATGGCTTGGCCGGACATGGCGCCGCCCAGGCTGCCGGCCGCGCCTTCCAGATGCAGCGTGACCGCAGCCGGCAGGCCGATGTCCTTGGCAATGGAGTCCAGCCGCTTCACCGCGTCGCCGAGGGTGACGCCATCGGCCAGATCGAAACCGATATCGGCGTAAGGGAACTGCCCCTGACGCTCGAATGATACCGGCGCGTCCCCCGCGTCGATCGTGGCCAGCGCGGCCAGCAAGACAGGGGTGCCATTGGTGCCGGGTACGTGGATGCGCTGCAGCACGTCCCGTATGTCCTGCAGGCCGCCCTTGGCGGCCAGTACGACGTGGTACTGGCTCAGGTCGGTATAGATGGTCGAGACCTGATTCTGACCAAACGCTGCGTACAGTGTGTCATCGATACTGCGCATGTTCACGCCCAGGCGCGAAGCCGCGACCCGATCCACGTCCAAACGTGCCTGCAGGCCCCGGCGGGCTGCCTGGCTGTCCACCGCAGAGAACGCTGGATCGGCTCGCATGGCGGCCATCAGCTTCGACGTCCACTCGGCCAGCAGGCCACGATCGGTGGACTCTAGGCCTGCCGCATAGGGCATGGACGAGGACTGGGTATCGAGTGTCAGGTCTTGGACCGGGCGCAGGTGCAGCACCATACCGGCGCGCTGCGCCTTGTCGGCGAGGCGTTTGATGACTGTGGCGCTGGTGTCCTTTCCCGCCTTCAGGCGCACGAGCATTGGCACGGTCCCGAGCGCGGTGTTGGTCTGGCTCACGCCGGCGCTGATGGAGATGTTCTCCACGGCCGAATCGGCAGCCACCAGCCGCGCTGCGGCCTGCTCGCGCTCTTGGATGCGCGAGAACGCACTGTGCGCATCGACTTGCAGCGCGCCCTGCAGCATGCTGGTGTCCTGCACCGGGAACAGGCCCTTCGGCAGCGCCCACAACAGCGCCAGGGTCAGCACCGTCGCGCCGGCCACGGCAAGCATGACCGCCGCACGGCGCTGCATCAGGCGATCCAGCAATCGTGCATAGCCACGCTCCAGGCGCACGAAGAACCCTGCCTCGTCGTGCTCGGCCTCCGGCTTGAGCACGCGCGCGCACAGCATCGGTACCAGCGTCAGGGTCACGCCTGCCGACACCACGATGGCCACCGAGAGGGTCACTGCAAACTCGCGGAACAGGCGGCCAACCACGTCGCCCATGAACAACAGCGGGATCATTACCGCGATCAAGGCTGCCGACAGCGATACGATGGTGAAGCCGACCTGTCCGGCACCTTCCAAAGCGGCCTGCATGCGCGACTTGCCCATCGCCATGTGCCGGCTGATGTTTTCGATCATCACGATGGCATCGTCGACCAGGAAGCCAGTGGCCACGGTCAACGCCATCAGGGTCAGATTGTTGAGGCTGAACCCCAGCCCATAGATGATCGCCACCGTGCCAAGCAGGGACAATGGGACGGTGATGCCCGGGATGATCGTCGCTGGCCAGTTGCGCAGGAATACCCAGATCACCGCTACCACCAGCACGATCGCAATCAGCAGTTCGACCTGCACGTCGTGAACCGATGCGCGGATCGTCTCGGTTCGGTCGCTCAGTATCTGCAGACGGACCGAGCTGGGCAGGGCGGCCGACAGGCTCGGCAGCGCGGCGCGAATGCCGTCGACGGTCCTGATCACGTTGGCACCGGGTTGGCGCTGGATGCTGATCAGGATCGCCGGCGTGTCGTTCGCGTAGGCCGCCTGTCGCGTGTCTTCCGCTCCGGTGGCGATCTGCGCCACTTCGCGCAGATACAGCGGCGCACCATCGTGCCAGGCCAGCACCAACGATGCATATTCTTCCGGTTCGACCAACTGGTCGTTGGCGCCGATCGCGTAGGCGACCGTCGGACCGTCTATGGTGCCCTTGGGAAGGTTGACGTTGGCGGCGGTCAGGGCCGCCTCGACGTCTGCCAGCGTCAGCCCGTGGCTGGCGAGCTGGCGTGTATCGACCGTAACGCGGACTGCGGGACGGTGGCCGCCGCTGACCGTTACCAGCCCGACACCGGACATCTGCGAGATCTTCTGCGAGATGCGCGTCTCGGCCAACGCCTGCACCTGCGTCAGCGGCAGCACGTCGGACGTCATGGCGAGCGTCAGCACCGCCGTGTCGGCTGGGTTGACCTTGCTGTAGACCGGGGGATAAGGCAGGTCGTCGGGCAGGCGTGCCCGCGCCGCGTTGATCGCGGCCTGCACTTCCTGCTCCACTTCCTCCAGCGAGGTGGACAGGCCGAATTGCAACGTAATGACCGAGGCACCATTGGCACTGCTCGACCGCATACGCTCCAGTCCCGCGATCTGTCCCAGCTGGCGCTCGAGCGGTGCGGTAAGGGTGTTCGCGGTT
This sequence comes from Stenotrophomonas maltophilia group sp. Smal12, assembly GCF_037079935.1. NCBI lineage: Bacteria > Pseudomonadati > Pseudomonadota > Gammaproteobacteria > Lysobacterales > Lysobacteraceae > Stenotrophomonas > Stenotrophomonas maltophilia group sp. Smal12. The sequence continues at coordinate 57,455 of NZ_JBAWUK010000001.1, forward strand.
ACGTCGGGTCCAGCGCCGGGATACTCGGTGTAGACCTGCAGGGTGGGATAGTCGACTTCTGGCAGTGCCGAGATCGGCAAGCTGCGATAGCCGATAAGACCGGCAAGCAGTACGCCGACCATCAGCAGTGCGGTGGCCACCGGCCGGCGGATGAAGGTGCTGGAGAGATTCATGGCGTAGGTTCAACGCCCGGCTTGCGCCGGCGCGACCACGCGCACCGCAACACCGTCCTCCAGCGCGTCGATGCCGTCGACTGCGATCTGCATGCCGGGCTTGAGCGCGTCGGCGACCACCACGCTTTGGCTGTCCAGGGTCGGCCCCATCGTTACGTTCTGCAGATGCGCCTTGTCGTCTTTGATCATGAAGACATAGGCACCCTGGTTGCCGTACCGGATCGCCGAAAGCGGCACGACCATGGCGTTTTCCAGTGTCTGCAGATGGACCCGCGCGCTGACGAATTGGTTGGGAAACAATCGGTGCGCGGCATCGTTGAACTGGGCGCGCAACATCACCGTTCCTGTTGCGGCGTCCACGCGGTTGTCGATGGCCTCCAGGCTGCCCTCGGCAAGCACGTCGCCGCCGTCCCGGCCCAACGCATCAACCCGTACAGGACCTTGTCGCCGTGCGTTGAGTACACGGGACATCTGGTCGATCGATAGCGCGAACTTCACCGTCGTCGGCGATACGCTCGTCAGCGTGGCAACGCCGTTGGCATCACCGGATTGCACAAGATTGCCAAGATCCACCGCCCGCAGGCCCACCACACCGTCGATGGGCGCGGTGATCCGGGTATAGCTCAGCTGTACGCGCAGGTTGTCCACCGAGCCCGAGTCCGCCTTGACTATGCCCTCGGCCTGCTGGACCGCAGTCTCTTGCGTGTCGAGCTGCTGGCGCGAGGCGGAGCCAATGTCGACCAGCGCCCGCGTGCGATCCAGGTCGCGGCGCGCGTTGGCGAGTTGTGCGCGATCTCGCAGCAGCGCGCCTTCCGCCGTCTGCAACTGCGCCCGCAACGCACGATCATCGATCGTAGCCAGCAGATCGCCGCGGGCGACCACTTGTCCTTCCCTGAAGTTGATCGAGGCCAACGTGCCTTGTACTTGGGCACGCACGATGACCGTGGTCGATGGCGTGACGGTACCGACCGCGTTCAGAAATACAGGCACGTCGCGTACGGCGATCGCTGTGGTCCGCACGACCCGCGATACATTCTCGTCGCCTTGGCCTGCTTGACGATGTCTAAGCTAGTAAGCTGGCTACGAGAACGATCACAACGAGCAAAAGGGTAAGCAGCGCCACAGGGCGCCAACGTCGGACTTTCACTGGAATAGGCCACACGGAAGCAAGGAAGGGAGAGAAGGAAGGGCCGAGCCCCGATCGGCATGGATCGATGCGGGGCCGTTACGAACCTTCCTCGTCGGGGCGGCATGGTACGAACGCCGCCTGCCCAATCGGCTTCAAACTGCGCACATGTTGTTACATTCGGTTACAGCCTTGGTCGACCGTCATGGACAAGTGGCTGAAACAAAAGGGCTATTTCCGAGATTCATCATGCCCTGACGGTGCGGTTGCGGTTGCAAGGCAACGCCTCTTGCGCGAAGAATTTGTCTAACCCTTCGTGAATGGCAGACTCCGTGGAAGATGCACCGCACCGAATACTGGTCGTCGACGATGACCTGGAATTGCGCGACATGCTGCGCCGCTATCTGGGCGAGCATCGCTTCGACGTACAGATTCTGGCTTCCGCCGACCGACTCGACGAACGACTACGGCGTGAACCCTTCGACGTACTGATCCTGGACCTGATGATGCCTGGCGAGGACGGCTTGTCGATTTGCCGTCGCCTGCGCGCGGAGGGAAGCACCGTTCCCATCCTGATGCTGACCGCACGCGGGGCGGCGGTGGACAGGATCCTGGGCCTTGAAATGGGCGCTGACGACTATCTGGCGAAACCTTTCGACCCGCGCGAGCTGATTGCACGGCTGCATTCGATCCTGCGCCGGCAGTCCATGGTGAACTGCGATGGCCGCTGGGCCGGTGGCAACGTCATCCACTTCGGGCCCTTCATTCTCAATCTGACTCGGATGGAGGTGACACGCCATGGTGAGGTACTGGCGCTCTCCAGTTCGGAATTTCAGCTCTTGCGCATTATGGCGACCAATGCCGGGCGCCCCTTGAGCCGCGAGCATCTGCTGGAGAAGCTGAAGGGGCGCGAGTACGACTCGCTCGATCGCAGCCTGGATGTGCAGGTCCTGCGTCTACGACGCAAGATCGAGGACGACCCGTCATCACCACGCTACATCCGCACGGTATGGGGCGTAGGCTACATGTTCGTTGCCCAGGCCTCCGAATGAAACTGCCCTGGCCCAGGTCGCTACTGGCGCGTAATTTTCTGCTGCTGATGGTTCTGGCGCTGGCGCTGGAGTTCTCGGTGTTCGCGACCTTCTACCAACTCCTGCAGAAGCCCCGCAGCGAAGGGCTGGCGACGCTTGTCGCCTCGCAGATCAACACCCAACGCGTCATCCTCGCGGCACTGCCTCCTGGCGAGCGCGACGACGTGATCCGGCGGATCAACGCCGAAGGCGCCATGAAGATCAGCCCCGCCATTGAGGGGAATGCTTCTCACGGGGAGGAGAGCGGCGGCATTTGGCTGACCGATTTTGCCCGGCGCCTGGAGAGACAACTGCCGCCAGGCAGCCGGCCGGCGATCACGCACCTGGGCGCTGCCCATGTACGGATGCAGGTGGGTGATCAGGCCTACTGGCTATCGTTACCGCTTCATGTGCAGCTGCGCGACCGGGCCATGACCGTCGCCGTGGCCACTTCGGGGCTGATCGTCGGCCTGATGTTGCTGGCTGCCTGGCTCATCCAGCGAAGAATCAATCGCCCGCTACGGCAGCTGCAACGCGCAACCCATGCCCTGGGTAGCGGCCGGGCGCCCGGTAGACTGCCCGAAGACGGACCCAGCGAACTGGCAGCGGTCACGAGGCAGTTCAATCGCATGGCCGAGAACCTGGAACGCAACGAAGGCATGCGTACGCTGATGTTGGCCGGCATCTCGCACGACATCCGAACGCCGTTGACCAAGCTGCGCCTGTTGCTGGCCATGGACCAGCTGGACGAGCACACCGCCAGCGGCTACATCCAGCAGATCGATGCAATCCTCGGCCAGTTCCTGGACTTCGGCCGAACCGAGGGTGACGAGGCACCGTCCATACTCGACGTCAACATCCTCGTACAGCAGCTTGCCGCGGAATTCGGCGAGCGTGGGGACACTTTCGCTCTGAATCTGGACCCTGCCCTTCCTACGATGTGCTTGCGGCCGCTGGCATTGCAACGTGCCATCGCCAACCTGATGGAAAATGCCGTGCGCTACGGCAAGACAGGGCTGGCCGTAGACACGCAGGTCGGCGATGGATGTGTGAGCATCCGTGTTCGTGACGCTGGCCCCGGCATTCCGCCGGACCAGGTGGAGTACCTGACGCGGCCATTCACGCGTGCCGACGATGCACGCTCGAACAACGGAGGCACGGGTCTGGGTCTGGCGATCGTGGACCGCCTGGCAGGGATTCATGGCGGGGATCTGCGCCTGGAAAGTCCGCCTGAAGGCGGCCTGCATGCGACCATCGTGCTGCCCGTTCAGGCATCGCCGAACTGAAGGTCATCTGTACGCGCCAAACCTCTGTAAGGAAATGAAACATCTGCCTTACCGAGCGCAACACCTCTCGCAGCAGCACTTCCTAGCATGGATTCATCAGGCCGGATCTACTCCGCCTGATTCCATCAACCCAATAGGAGTACTGCCAAATGCGATCCCTCATTCTGACTTCCTTGCTGGTGCTGCCTGGATTGGCCCTGGCCGCGCCGCAGTTCGGCGGCGCTGATCGTGCCAAGGCCGCCGAGCAGCTGGAAGCGCGGTTCAAGCAGGCCGACACCGATCAGGACGGCAAGCTGACCCAAGCCGAGGCCGAGAGGGGCATGCCTCGGATCGCCAAGAACTTCTCCAAGATCGACGCCGCCGGAAACGGTTACGTGACCCTGGATCAGCTCCGCGCATTCGCCCAGCAAGCGGCCGCGGCCGGCAGGGGCAACTAAGCCTCGCATAGCCAGTTTCCTCCCCGTTCACCGGCACACCCATCTCCCGGTCTCTCCCGGGCCGGTGAACGGGGCTCTCTTCCTTCGCGAGGAATCGCCCGATGCCAAAGCAGTTCACGGGTGCGGTGCTTGCGCTCGCATCTCTCTTCCTTTCAGCCAAGCCGATCAACGCGCGTGCGCAAGATGCATGGTCGTCGGACGACGATCACAAGATGCATGGTCTGATCGGCCTGGGCGCGGCGTCAATCCCGGATGCGCCGGGAAGCGATGACCAGCGAACCATTCCTCTTCCTGTCCTGAGCCTGCGCTTCTCGGGAAGTGCGTTCTACGTGGGAAACCCGTTTGGCGGATCGCCACTTCAAGCCGGCGCAGCATGGAAAACCGATGGCGGCTGGCGTTTCGGCGCAGGATTTTCCACCCAAGCCAACGAGCCTCGCGAAGCCGACAATCGCCAGCGAGAAGCGGGTGTGGAAGACATCGAGCGAGGCAGCGCCGCATTGGTGTTCGCGCAATGGAACTATGAGCAGGTATCGGCCACGCTGACCGGAGCCAAGGCGCTGGGCGACAGCGAACAAGGAATGATCGCGACGCTCCGTCTGGAGCGCGTTATTACCCTGAATCCCAGGCTGCGTATCACCTTCGGACCGTCGGCGACCTGGGCAGATGACGAAAACATGCGGACCTACTTCGGTGTCCCGCTTGGCAGTACCGAACTCGCGCAATACGAGCCTTCCGGTGGCCTTCAGGAAATCGCGATGCAGGCGGGGATCAGTTACGCGGTATCTCCCAAATGGATCCTCGGCGCGGGCCTGCGGATCGCGAGGCTGCAGTCCGAAGCGCGCGCCAGTCCGCTGGTCGAGGACGAGACCCAGCGCAGCATGTCTGCATTCCTGGCACGTCGATTCTGACGGTAGATCGGAGCAAGACCGGCCACTCCTACTTACGCCGGCGCGTGGGAAGTGTATGCGGATGTTGACGCATGGTCGGTGAGCATCCTTGGCAGAGCGTGCGATTCCCACCGCCGGCACCTTCAAGCGCGGCGTCCCCGCGCCGCCATTTCCCCTATCCCATAGCACAGGAGTCCCACCATGTATTTACTGAAAATCATTTCGAAACTGGCCGTCCTGGCCGCCGTCGCCATCCCCTTCGCGGACATCAGCAGCGCGCACGCTGCGGTTGTCGTAGTCCCGCCGCCCGCGCCGCCGGCAGCGACCGTCGTAGTACGGAAACCGGCGCCAGTCGTAGTCGCGGTGCCAGCACCGCCCGCCACAGCCGTCGTTGTGAGGAAACCCGCGCCGGTCATCGTCTCGACGCCAACACACCCCTCGGCCGTCTATGCTCGTACCCGTAACTTCAGCGCCGACGGAAACGGCAATCGCAGCGCCAGTCGCTCCGGCAGCGCCGGCACCATCTATGGCGGGAGCGCCCATTATCAGGCCAATGCCTATCGCAATGCCGATGGCAGCGCCGGGAGGAGCGCGACCGCCTCCGTCCAAGGGGCGAATGGCGGGCGTGCGAGCCGCACGGCCAACGGTTACCGGGATGGCGCAGGCAATGCCGGCTACAACTACAACGCCTCGGTCGAAGGTGCCAATGGGGGCAGTGCTAGTCGCAGCAGCAACTTCGCCAAGACCGACGATGGAAGCTATTCCGGCAGCCGCAGCACTGAGATGACTGGTCGCAATGGCAACAGCTACTCCGGTTCGACCGAAGTCAGCAACGGCACGCTCACCCACACCGGCAGCTGCACCAACGCCTCGGGTGAGGTGGTGTCCTGCCGCTGATGCTTGTCTGGGTGCCGCTGCGGGGCGGATTCTCCTCCCTCTGGCCGTCTCCGTAGCGGCGCCCACCTTACCGCCCTTGGGAAGAAATTGCGCGAGTTTCGGGTCCTATTGGCCCCATCACGGCCGTCCCTGCAATTCTCGTCCTTTGCTCCATCGGAGAGCTTCATGGAAATTCGTATCCTGCTTTCCCTTGCTGCCTGCATCGCCCTTACCGCCTGTGCCACCGCGCCCAAGCCGCTGCAAGGCACATTCACCCAAGTTAGCCCGCACGATGTGGCGGCCGGCGCGCAGGCCGTTGCGCAAGTGCGCTGGGGTGGCAGCATCGTCGAAACCAAGCCAGGACCGGACTCGACCTGCGTGCAACTGATCTCTCGACCTCTCGACAGCCATGCTCGCCCGAACCGCAGCACACCGGATGCGGCAGGCGGACGCTTCGTCGCCTGTCACGCGGACTTCTACGATCCAGTCGTGTTCGCCCCGGGACGCGAGGTCACCGTCGTGGGCACGATCGAAGGTACTACCACGACCAAGATCGGCGAGTACGACTACACATTGCCCAGAGTCAATGCCAGCGTGATTTATCTGTGGCCCGAAACGAAGGAAGCGCGCGTGGTCTATCCATATCCCTACTACGGTCCTGTCTGGGGTTACCGCGGTTGGTGGTGGTAGACGGTAAGGGAAAGCGCCAAGACATCAAAATGGCCTTTGATTCCATCAACTGTCGAAGGTGGCAAGCATGTATGCCTACGAGACGATGCCGCTGAATTCCAATGAGGATGACATGCCGGTTGTTGAATTGATCATCGCATTGAAGGCATCGAGTGATCGCATAGAGGAAATGCGTGACGTGCTGCAGGCATTACGCGAGGCCGCCATTCAAGATCCAGGATGTCTGGACTATCGCATTGCCCGAGGAAGCCTATCGGAAAACCGATTTTTCCTGCTGGAGCGTTGGGTCGATGCCGAGGCACTGTTCCGACACGAGCATACGCCGTACTTCTTGGATGGAGTGGCGCGCGTGCGAGCATGCTGTGAATCCGTGGATTTTCAGCCAATTACCTGGTTGGAATGAGCGAACGTTATGGAGCTTCGCCATCTTCGTTGCTTCCTGGCTGTCGCCGAAGAATTGCACTTCGCCCGTGCAGCTGAGCGCCTGCACATCGAGCAGTCGCCATTGTCACGCGCCATCAAGGAGCTGGAGGAAGAACTGGGCGTGGCGCTGTTCGCCCGCACCACGCGCAGCACGCGACTGACCCGTGCGGGCAAACTGTTCCTGGATCACGTGCCGCGCGTGTTCACTGCTTTGCAGCAGGCGCGCGACAGTGCGAAGGCCGCGGCCAATGGCTTCCACGGCCAGTTGCGCATCGCCCTGTCCGACGGCATTACGCCGTCGCGTCTGCCGGCCTTGCTGGCGCTGTGCAGGCAGGAAGAACCCGAAGTCGAAATCCGCCTGACCGAGGTGCCGCTGTCGCAGCAGATCAAGGGCCTGCACGACGACCTGTACGACGTGGGGTTCGCTCGCGCCGACGAAGCAGGTGACGGCATCGTAGCGATGCCTGTCTGGAACGATCCGCTGATGGTGGCCGTGCCGGCCCGGCATGACCTGCTCAGGTACAAGCGGATTCCGTTGGAAGAAGTGCTGCGCTTCCCACTGGTGCTCTGCGACCCGGTGGCGTGCGAAGGCCACGCGCGACAAGTGGATCGCCTGCTGCGCCGCGTGGACATGGAACCGCTGGTGGCCGAGCGGGTGGCGTCCTGCGACCTGATGATGGCCTTGGTATCGGCCGGGTTCGCCCTAGGGCTGACGGGCGCAGCGCACATCACGGCCAGCCGCGAACAAGGCGTGGTCGCACGGGCGCTGGCGGGATGTTCGCCCGTGCTCACCACCTATCTGCTGCGCCTGGATGCCGAACCATCGGAGACGCTGGCTCGCTTCATCGAGCGCGTGCAGGCCATCGACTCGCCCGAGGCCGCCAGGCCGACGCCAGGCGATGAACCCGATGTCCCGGAGGAATCCGAACCATGAAGAAGACCATTCCGTTCCTGCTGGCTGCTGCGGTGCTGACGGCCTGCGGCCCCACTGACACGCCAGAGAAGACGGACGCGCCCAGCGTTGAAGAACTGGCATCCGATCCCGTGCGGCTGAAAGAACTGCGCCAGCAATGCAAGACGGATCGCCCCAAGCTGGGCGACGTGCTTTGCAATCGAGTCGCCGAAGCCACGCGCAAGCGGTTCTATGGCGACGGCAATACGCCCTACACGCCGCCGGAGAGTCCGCCGAAGTTCTGACCGTGGGTGCTCCACCACGAAACCTCTGCTTTTCTGCTCGACACGCCGCAGCGCGCCTTCGCTTGCGGCGTTTTTCTTTGGCGCGATGCAGCCCCAATTCTTTCCGATTACTCGACCTTTCTCCCGATAACGGTCTTTGACCGGCACCGACCCGGCACTGATCCTCACTTCATGCGGCACGTCCTTGTGCTGCGCGTGAACGAGGAATCAGCGCAGAGGAAATCGGAGGCCAGTCATGCAAGGTCAGGGCGTGTTGTTCGGGCAGATCGCCGCCGTCTTCGGCATCGTGATCGCCGGTGTGTGGGGTGCCACACAATGGACAGCCGCCGCCCTGGGCTATCAACTACGCCTTGGCTCGCCCTGGTTCGATTTCTTCGGAACGCCGGTCTATCACCCCTGGCGGCTGTTCGAGTGGTGGTTCTTCTTCGATGCCTACGCGCCGCAGGTCTTCGACATCGGCGGGGCCTTCGCGGGCGGCAGCGGCCTGCTGGCCGTGGTGGTGGCCATCGCCATGTCGGTGTGGCGCTCGCGGCAGGCCAAGCTGGTCACGACCTATGGTTCGGCGCGCTGGGCCGAAGCCGACGACATTCGCAAAGCCGGGCTGACGCAGCCGGCCGGCGTCTTCCTCGGCAAGTATCGCAACGAGTATCTGCGACATGAAGGCCCGGAACACGTCCTGACCTTCGCGCCCACGCGCTCGGGCAAAGGCGTGGGCTTGGTCGTCCCGACATTGTTGTCCTGGCCGGCTTCGGCCGTCATCCATGACATCAAGGGCGAGAACTGGCAGATCACCGCAGGCTGGCGCTCGCGCTTCTCGCACTGCCTGCTGTTCAACCCCACGGATGCGAAGTCGGCGGCCTACAACCCGCTGCTGGAAGTCCGGCGCGGCGCGCATGAGGTGCGCGACGTGCAGAACATTGCCGACATCCTGGTCGATCCCGAAGGCGCGCTGGAGAAGCGCAACCACTGGGAGAAGACTTCGCACGCGCTGCTGGTCGGGGCCATCCTGCATGTGTTGTACGCGGGCGAGGACAAGACGCTGCGAGGCGTCGCCAACTTCCTGTCCGACCCGGCCAGCCCGTTCGAGCTGACCTTGCACCGGATGATGACGACGAAGCACCTGGGCGATGCACCGCACCCGGTTGTCGCGTCCGCTGCGCGCGAAGTGCTCAACAAGTCGGATAACGAGCGTTCGGGCGTGTTGAGCACCGCCATGTCGTTTCTTGGCCTCTACCGCGACCCCACGGTGGCCGAAGTCACCTCGCGCTGCGATTGGCGCATCGCCGACCTGATCGCATCCGAGCATCCCGTCTCGCTGTATCTGGTGGTCCCGCCTTCGGACATTTCGCGGACGAAACCGCTCATTCGCCTGATCCTCAACCAGATCGGCCGGCGCCTAACGGAATCGCTCGACGGCAGCGACGGCATCGCGCGCCGCCACAAGCTGCTGCTGATGCTCGACGAGTTCCCGGCGCTTGGCAGGCTCGATTTCTTCGAGACGGCGCTGGCCTTCATGGCGGGCTACGGCATCCGCAGCTTCCTCATCGCGCAGTCGCTCAACCAGATCGACAAAGCCTACGGCCAGAACCATTCCATCCTCGACAACTGCCATGTGCGCGTGACGTTTGCGACCAACGACGAGCGCACCGCCAAGCGGATCTCCGAGACGCTGGGCACCGCCACCGAACTGCGTGCGCAGCGCAACTACGCCGGCCACCGGCTCGCGCCGTGGCTGGGCCACCTGATGGTGTCGCGCCAGGAGACGGCTCGCCCGCTGCTGACGCCGGGCGAAGTGATGCAGCTTCCGCCCGACGAGGCCGTGGTGATGGTGTCCAGCGTGGCGCCCATCAAGGCGAACAAGCTGCGCTACTACGCCGACGCCAATTTCAAGCGGCGCGTGCTGCCGCCGCCGGCGCTCGCAGCCGGGCAGTACGCCGATGCGCCGCCCTCGCGGCCGGATGACTGGAGCGGCCTGGCGATTCCTGCCGTGCCCGACGCCCCTGCAACGACATCCGCCGATGGCCTGGGCACCGCCGACGACGGCGGCCCACGTCGCCAGCCCGAGCTATCCGAAGTCGCCGAATACAGCCCCGAGCCGCAGCACGCAGGCAACGACCTGGCGCTGCTCGATGACGACGACGACCTGCCGCTGCCGCTTCCCGGCCAGCTCGACCCGGCCATGCAGCGCACGGCCCGGCTGGCATCGCTGAATCCCAACGACGGAATCGAACTATGAGCCAGTACCGCCTCAACCTGTTCATCCAGCCCGAACATGCCAAGCGCCTCGAAGAACTGGCCGCCAAGAAAGGCGTCTCGAAATCCAGCATCGTTGCCGCCGCCCTGGCGTCCTGGCTATCGCCGGATGCCGGCGACCAGCGCGAGGCGGCCATCGCCAGGCGGCTGGATCGCCTGTCGCGCCAGGCCGAACGCCTGGAGCGCGACCAGAACATCGAAATCGAAACGCTGGCGCTGTTCATCCGCTACTTCCTGACCGTCAGCACGCCGATTCCCGAAGCCCATCAGGACGCGGCCCGCGCGCAGGGCAAGGCGCGCTTCGAGCAGTTCGTGGAACAGCTTGGCCGCCACCTGCTGCGCGGCCGCAGCTTGGTGCGCGACGTGGTGGAAGAACTGCACCCTGACCCGGTGCGGATGGAGGATGCGGCGGCGCTGGCCGAGGCGCGGGAGCGTGCGTCATGAGCGCCGCACCGAAGTCATCCACCGCCGCTGCTCTGGATCGCCGCATCCAGATGCTGCGCACGGCAATGGGGCCGCTGATCGCCACCGCGCTGGAAGACCCCGACGTGGTGGAAATCATGCTCAACCCCGACCGCACCCTATGGGTGGATCGGCTGTCGTCGGGCCGCGCCCCGCTGGGCGTCGAACTGTCCGAGGCCGATGGCGAACGCATCATCCGCCTGGTGGCCGCGCATGTCGGTGCGGAAGTGCATCGCGGCCAGCCGCTGCTGACCGCCGAGTTGCCGGAAACCGGCGAACGCTTCGAGGGCATTCTGCCGCCGGCCGCGCCCGGCCCGGCCTTCGCGCTGCGCAAGCGGGCCGTGAGCATCATCGGCCTGGATCGCTACGTGGTCGACGGCATCCTGTCCGCGCCACAGGCCGAGTTCCTACGGCGGGCGGTACGCGAACGGCAGAACGTGCTGATCGCGGGCGGCACCAGTACGGGCAAGACCACGCTCGCCAATGCCTTGTTGGCCGAGATCGCCGCCACCGGCGACCGCGTGCTGGTGCTCGAAGACACCATCGAACTGCAATGCGCGGCCCGCGACCACGTGCCGCTGCGCACCCGCGCCGGCGTCGTGTCGATGCAGGAATTGGTGCGCGCCACGATGCGCCTGCGCCCCGACCGCGTAATCGTCGGCGAGGTGCGCGGCGGCGAAGCCCTGGACTTGGTGAAGGTGTGGGGCACCGGCCACCCCGGCGGTATCGCCACCATCCACGCCGGTTCCGCGCTGGGCGCGCTGCTGCGCCTGGAACAACTGATTCTCGAAGTGGCGGTGAACCCGCCGCGTGCGCTGATCGCCGAGGCGGTCAACGTCGTGATCCACATCGCCGGGCGTGGCCGCAAGCGCCACGTCGAAAGCATCGCCCGCGTCGTCGGCTTCGACGCCGCCGGCTACCAACTGGCGGACGCGCTGGAAACGCCGTTTCCCGAGCTGCCGCCGGTTTCCCTCGCAGCCGCCGCCGCTGCGCCTTCCCCGTCCCTCGACCCACTTGGAGAACTGCCATGACGCAGATGCACGTTCCTGCTTTCCGCCTTTCCGTAAATCCGGTTCCCATCCTTGCACGCCTCCGGCGCCTGGCCCGGCCGGCCCATCGCGGCCTGCTGCTGGCCGCCATCATGCTGATGACGGCCGGCACCGCGCAGGCTGCCGGTTCCTCGATGCCCTGGGAAGGGCCGCTGCAATCCATCCTGGAGTCGATCCAGGGGCCGGTCGCGCGCATCGTGGCCGTCATCATCATCATCGCGACCGGCCTCGCGCTGGCCTTCGGCGACACGTCGGGCGGCTTCCGCAAGCTGATCCAGATCGTGTTCGGCCTGTCCATCGCGTTCGCCGCATCCTCGTTCTTCCTGTCCTTCTTTTCGTTCTCCGGCGGGGCCGTCGTATGAGTGCCGCCGATGAAGGCACGCCGGGCTTCGCGCTCGGCTTCGAGGTGCCGCTGCATCGCTCGCTGACCGAGCCGATCCTGCTGGGCGGCGCACCGCGCACCGTGGCGATCGCCAACGGCACGCTGGCCGCTGCCGTCGGGCTGGGCCTGCAACTGTGGATTCCCGGCGTCGTGCTCTGGATCGTCGGCCACTCGCTGGCCGTGTGGGGCGCGCGCGTCGATCCGCAGTTCATGCAGGTCTTCGCCCGGCACATCAAGCACCGCCCGCTGCTGGACGTGTGAGGGGATGCCGCCATGCTGAACCTTGCCGAATACCGCCAGCGACCCGCGCTGCTGGCCGACTGGCTGCCCTGGGCCGGGCTGGTCGCGCCGGGTGTCGTCTTGAACAAGGACGGCAGCTTTCAGCGCACGGCCCGTTTCCGCGGCCCCGACCTCGATAGCGCCACGCAGGGCGAGCTGATCGCCACCACCGCACGGCTGAACAACGCGCTGCGCCGGCTGGGTTCGGGCTGGGCGCTGTTCGTGGAGGCAGAACGCCAGCCGGCGGCGGACTACCCGCATTCCGACTTCCCCGAACCGCTGTCGTGGCTGGTCGATGAGGAACGCCGCGCGGCGTTCGAGGAATCGACCCACCATTTCGAGAGCGCCTATCACCTGACGCTCGCGTTCCTGCCACCGGAGGAATCGCGCGCCCGTGCCGCCAGGCTGCTCTATGAGAACACGCCCGGCGATGGCGTGGACTGGCGCGGCCGGCTCGACGCCTTCGTAGCGGAAACCGATCGCGTGTTCGATCTGCTCGATGGCGTGATGCCGGAAGTCGCCTGGCTCGATGACAGTCAGACGCTGACCTACCTGCATGGCACGGTATCCACCCGGCGCTATCGGGTCGCGGTGCCCGAGGTGCCGTTCTATCTCGACGCGCTGCTGGCCGACTCCATGCTGGCCGGCGGCCTGGCGCCCACGCTGGGCGACCAGCACCTGCGCGTGGTGACGGTGCGGGGCTTTCCGACCTCGACCTGGCCGGGACTGCTGGACGACCTCAATCACCTGGGGTTCGCCTACCGCTGGAGCACGCGCTTCCTGTGCATGGACAAGGCCGAAGCGGAAAAGGAACTCGGCCGGCTGCGCCGCCAGTGGTTCGCCAAGCGCAAGAACGTCATCGCGCTGCTGCGCGAAACCATCTTCCAGCAGGAATCGCCGCTGGTGGATACCGACGCCAGCAACAAGGCGGCCGATGCCGATGCCGCCTTGCAGGAACTGGGCAGCGATCAGGTCGCCTTCGGCTATCTCACCGCCACGGTGACGGTGCTCGACGCCGATCCGGCCGTGGCCGACGAGAAGCAGCGGATGGTGGAGCGCGCCATCCAGGGCCGAGGCTTCGTCACCATCCCCGAAACCCTCAATGCCGTGGACGCCTGGCTGTCGTCCATCCCCGGCCACGCCTACGCCAACGTGCGCCAGCCCATCGTCTCGACGCTGAATCTTGCACACATGATGCCGCTGTCGGCGGTATGGGCCGGGCCGGAGAAGAACGACCATCTCGACGGCCCGCCGCTGATCGTGACGCGCACCGATGGCGCGACGCCGTTCCGGCTGGTGACGCACATCGGCGACGTGGGGCATACGCTGGTCGCTGGCCCGACCGGCATGGGCAAGTCGGTCCTGCTTGCCGTCCTGGCGATGCAGTTCCGGCGCTACTTCAGCTCGCGCATCTTTGCCTTCGACATGGGGCGGTCCATGCGGGCGACGGTGTTGGGCCTGGGCGGCGAGCACTACGACCTCGGTGCCGATGGCGGCATCGCGTTCCAGCCCTTGGCCCGTATCGACAGCGAGGGCTATCGCACCTGGGCGGCCGAGTGGGTGGAAGGCCGCCTGCTGCACGAAGGCGTCACCGTCGGCCCGGACGAGAAGGCCGCCATCTGGTCGGCGCTGGGGAGCCTCGCCGGTGCGCCGCCGGAGCAGCGCACGATGACGGGGCTCTCCGTGCTGCTGCAATCCAACGCGCTGCGTCAGGCACTCTCGCCCTACGTGCTCGGCGGCGCCCACGGCAAGCTGCTGGACGCCGACCTCGACCGGCTGGGCAGCGCCGACGTGCAGGGCTTCGAGATGGAGGAGCTGATGCACAGCCCGGCCGCCGTGCAAGCGGTGCTGCGCTATCTGTTCGCCCGCTTCGATGAACGGTTCGACGGCGCGCCCACGCTGCTGATCCTCGATGAAGCCTGGCTGTTCCTCGATGAACCGGCCTTCGCGGCGCGCATCCGCCAGTGGCTCAAGACGCTGCGCAAGAAGAACGTCAGCGTCATCTTCGCCACCCAGTCGCTGGCCGACATCAAGGACTCGACCATCGCGCCGGCGATCATCGAAAGCTGCGCCAGCCGAATCTTCCTGCCGAACCCGCAGGCCACCGAGCCGCAGATACGGACGATCTACGAGGGCTTTGGCCTCAACAGCCGGCAGATCGAGATCGTTGCCACCGCCGAGCCCAAGCGCGACTACTACTACCAGTCGCGCCTGGGCAATCGCCTGTTCGACCTCGACCTGGGGCCGGCCGCGCTCGCGTTCGCGGGCGCTTCGACCCCGCAGGACCAGCGCGACATCGACCGCGTGCTGGCGCAAGCCGGCGTGCCCGGTTTTGCCGGCGCGTGGCTGCGCCATCGCGGCCTCGATTGGGCCGCCGACCTGCTGGCCGAGTTCCCCGGCGCCGCGCCATTGGCCCCTTCCGTCCTTTCCCCACCACCACAGGAGAACCTGCCATGAAGAAGCGTCTTATCGCCACCGCCATCGCGGCCATGCTTTGCACCGTGTCCACCGCGCAGGCGCAATGGGTCGTGGTTGATCCCACGAACTTGGTGCAGAACACGCTGACCGCGATCCGCACGCTGGAGCAGATCAACAACCAGATCCAGCAGCTCCAGAACGAAGCACAGATGCTCATCAACCAGGCACGCAACCTGGCGAGCCTGGACTTCAACATCGTCAACCGGCTGCGCTCGACGCTGGCGACGACCGAGCGGCTGATCGCCGAGGCGCAGGGACTGGCCTTTGATGTGCAGAACCTCGACCGCGAGTTCGCACGTCTGTACCCGGAGCAATACGCCGCCACCGTCAGCGGCGACCAGATGTACCGGGATGCGCAGGAGCGTTGGAAGCACACGCTCGACGGTCTGCATACTGCGATGCGCATGCAGGCGCAGGTATCGCAGAACCTGCGCGAGGACGAATCCGCGCTGGCCGACCTCGTGAGCCAGAGCCAGTCCGCCACCGGCGCCTTGCAGGCCGCGCAGGCGACCAATCAGCTCCTGGCCTTGCAGGCCAAGCAGTCGATCCAGGCGCAACAGCTCCAGATCACCCAGGACCGCGCGACCTCGCTCGAACTGGCGCGGCAGGCGGCGGCCACCGAGCGCGCCCGCGAAGTGCGCCGGCGCTTCCTCGGCACCGGCACGCCGTACACGCCGCAGCGCGTGGATTTCTACCGCAACTGACGGGAGACGGCCATGCGATGCGCTTGCCTCCTGCTGGCCGTGCTGCTGACAGCCTGCGGCCAGCACTCGGCCGACAACCGCGCCGATGCCCTGGCCGCCGATCCCGTGCGGCTCAAGGCACTGCGCGCGCAATGCGCGGCCGACCGGCAGGCCGTCGGCGAGGACGCTTGCCTGGCCGCCGCAGAAGCCTTCCGCCGGCGCTTCTTCGCCGGCCAAACCGGGCCGGACGAGTACCGAACGCTGGAGGAGCTGCCGCCCATTCCCCCAACCTTCGATGAGCCGATTGGAGATGAAACGCCATGAACGACGTGACGATCATCGACCGCTTTCTGGATACGTTCTCGCGCTACATCGACTCCGGGTTCGGGCTGTTGCAGGGCGAGGTGGCGTTCCTGACGGCCACGCTGATCGTCATCGACATGACCATCGCCGGCCTCTACTGGGCCATGAGCCACGCCACCGGCCAAGGCGAGGACGTGATCGCCAAGCTGCTGCGCAAGGTGCTCTACGTCGGTGCCTTCGCCTACATCATCGGCAACTTCAACTGGCTGGCAGGCATCGTCTTCCGGTCCTTCGCCGGCCTGGGCCTGACGGCCACCGGCTCGACCTTGAGCATGGAGAACTTCCTGCAACCGGGCCGGCTGGCGAAGACCGGCATCGACGCAGGCACGCCGATCCTGGAGCAGGTCGGCGAGATGGCTGGTTTCCCCGAGGTGTTCGTGAACCTTGACGCCATCACGGTGATGTTCCTGGCCTGGCTGGTGGTGGTCCTGTGCTTCTTCGTGCTGGCGATCCAGCTTTTCATCACGCTGATCGAGTTCAAGCTGACCACGCTCGCCGGCTTCGTGCTGGTGCCGTTCGCCTTGTGGAACAAGACCAGCTTTCTCGCCGAGAAGGTGCTGGGCAACGTGGTGTCGGCCGGCATCAAGGTGCTGGTGCTAGCCGTGATCGTCGGCATCGGCTCGGGCCTGTTCGCCGAGTTCCAGGTGCATCCCGACGAGCCATCCATCGACCACGCGCTGGTCATCATGCTGGCCTCGCTGACGCTGCTGGCGCTGGGCATCTTCGGCCCCGGCATCGCCACCGGCCTGGTGTCCGGTGCACCGCAGCTCGGTGCGGGGGCGATGGCCGGTGCCGCTGTCGGCGCTGCCGGCACGGCCGTCGCCATCGGTGCTGCCGCAACCGGCGTGGGCGGGGCGGTGGCCGCCGGGGCGCGCATGGCGCCTGCTGCCGCCAAGCTGGCCGGCAGCGGTGCGCGCGCCGCGACATCAACGGCCGGTGGTGCCCGGTCAGCGTTCCGGGCCGGGTCCGCCGCTGCCGGCGGCGGGGCCAAGGGCGCTGCGGCCGGCCTGGGCAACGTCGCCAAGACGGGCGCGCAGGCGGCCGGGCGCGGTGCCGCATCCCGCGCTTCCGCCATCGGGCAACGCATGGCTGCGCCTTTCCGCGCCGGCTGGAACGGGCCGCCGGCCGATGAAGGCGCAGGCGCCGCGTCCGGCGGCGGCCAGTCCGGCGGCGAAGCCACGTCCAACACCGGGCAGCAACCGGCCTGGGCCAAGCGGCTGCACCGCCGCCAGCAGCTCACCCACGCCGCGACCACCGCCGCCCATGCGCTGCGCGGCGGCGACGGCGGCGGCTCCGGGCAAGGCCCGAGCCTGCGCGATTCCGATTCCTGACCTTCAAGGAGAACACCCATGCGATTCAAACGACCGCAGGTGCGCTATGCCGACACGCCGCAGCCTGCCACGCCGTATCAATCTGCCGCGCAGGTGTGGGACGAGCGTATCGGCGCGCCCCGCGTGCAGGCCAAGAACTGGCGCCTCATGGCCTTCGGCCTGCTGGTGCTGACGCTGCTGATGGCCGGCGGCCTGGTCTGGCGCTCGGCGCAGTCCATCGTCACGCCCTACGTGGTGGAGGTGGACAAGGAGCACGTGCGCGCCGTAGGCGAGGCGGCCACGCCGTACAAGCCCACGGATGCGCAGATCGCGCATCACCTGGCGCGCTTCGTGACGTTGGTGCGCTCGCTGTCCATCGACCCGATCGTGGTCCGGCAGAACTGGCTGGACGCCTACGACTACGCGACCGACCGAGGCGCCGCCATGCTCAACGACTACGCCAGCAAGAACGATCCCTTCGCGCGCGTCGGCAAGGAGTCGGTCACGGTGCAGATCACCAGCGTCGTGCGCGCCAGCGACACGTCGTTCAACATGCGCTGGACCGAGCAACGCTTCTCCAACGGCGCGCCGGCCGGCACCGAGCGCTGGAACGCCGTCATCTCCATCGTCCTGCAAACCCCACGCACCGAGGAGCGCCTGCGCAAGAACCCGCTGGGCATCTACGTCAACGGCCTGTCGTGGAGCCGCGAACTTGATCCCTCGGAAGGAACGAAACCATGAACACTCTCCAATCGCATGATCCCGTTTCGCGTCAGGATGATCTTCCCCTCGATGAGCGGTGGCGGATGTCTCAGGAGGCGTATCAGCAGCGTCTGCGGGATGGCGTCGTATCGGTATGGCCCTTGTTCGCCCCGAATCTGCGGATAGACGATCGAACACTTCGCCACGTTTGCCTGTTGACGCTGGTGGCGGCCTTGGCGGGCTGCGCCACACAGGGCAAGCCGCCGCCCGTGATCCCACTCGATGAGCCAGTGCAGGCGCAGCTCGTGCCCGATCCACCCTCGCCGGTGGAGGTGGTCGCCGTCCCCGAACCGCTGGCGCTGCCGGAGCAGTTGAAGCCGCTGCCGGAAGGTGACGAAGCCCAGCCCGGGCCGGAGCCGGCCGACGAAACCGTGCGCGTGTCCAAGGCCAATACCGAGGCGCGGGTCGCGCCCACGCGCGAGGGCTACGTCAATGCCATCCAGGTCTGGCCCTTCACCGATGGCGCGCTGTATCAGGTCTATGCCGCGCCGGGGCGCGTGACCGTGGTTTCGCTCCAGCCCGGCGAAGAACTGGTGACGGTCGCCGCCGGCGATACCGTGCGCTGGATCGTCGGCGACACGTCCAGCGGTGCCGGCGACGAGCTGCGCGTCAACGTGCTGGTCAAGCCTGTCCGCTCGGGCCTCAAGACCAATCTGGTCATCACCACCAATCGGCGCACCTACCTGCTGGAGCTGACCTCGACAGAGCGCGCTTGGATGGCGTCGGTGTCGTGGGACTACCCGAAGGACCGGATGCTGGCTTTGCAGCGCCAGGCGCAGGCCGCGCAGGTGGCGGCGCCGGTTGATACGGGCCTATCGCTGGAGCGCATCCGCTTCCGCTACGCGATCAGCGGCAGCAATCCGTCATGGAAGCCGCTGCGTGCCTTCGATGACGGCGAGAAGGTCTACATCCAGTTCCCTGCCGGCATCGCCCAGGGTGAACTGCCGCCGCTGTTCGTCATCGGCGTGCAGGGCGATGGGCAGTTGGTGAACTACCGCTTCCGCTCGCCGTACTACATCGTGGACCGGCTGTTCGGCGCGGCCGAACTGCGTCTGGGCGGCGACAAGGGCGACGTGGTGCGCATCGAGCGCACCGACGGCGTGGCGCGGAGGAACTGATGATGCGCCAGGACGACACCCCCGAGCCGGTCGCACCGCAGGCGGCCAAGGCAGCGCCCGAGGCGGTAGCGCTGCGCGCCCAGCCGCGTCCGGTCACGCGCTTGAATCGTCGCATGCTGGCGATCCTGGCCGGCGGGCTGTCGGTCGCCGTGCTGGGCGCGCTGATGTGGTCGCTGCAACCGCAGCGACACGGCGCCAGCGAACAGACCGAGCTTTACAACGTCGATCGCGTTTCGCGCTCCGAAGGGCTGGAGCGGCTTCCGACCGACTACTCCAAGCTGCCGCCGGCCGCGCCGTCCCCGGTGCCGGAGCTGGGGCCGCCGCTGCCGGGCGACCTCGGGCCGGCCATCGTCAATGCGCAGCAACCGACACCAGGTTACGCGCCGCCCGGCCACGATCCGGCCGAGGCCGAGCGCCTGGCCCGGTTGAAGGAAGCCGAGGAAGCGGCGGCGTCATCGGTGTTCTTCCGCTCGGGTACGCAGCGCGCCGCGCCGGTGGCGCAGTCACAGGCCACCGTGGCGCCGGGCTTCGCCGCCAATGCGGCGTTCGATCCGATGGCCGCCGGGCCGGCCTCGACGGCAGCCCAGCCTGCCGACCCGACCGCAGTACAGAACCGGCAGGAACAGAAGGAGGCGTTCCTGCAAGGCGGTTCCACGCAAACCCGTAATTCCGGCAACCTGCAATTGCCAGCCTCCCCGTATCAGGTCATGGCCGGGACGGTCATCGCCGGCGCGCTGGTGACGGGCATCAAGTCGGACTTGCCGGGCGATGTCATCGCCACGGTGACGGAGCCGGTCTATGACACGGCCACCGGCAAGTTCCTGCTGATCCCGCAGGGCTCGCGCATCCTCGGTCGCTACAACAGCCAGGTGAGCTACGGACAGAGCCGGGTTCAAGTCGTCTGGAACCGGATCATTCTGCCCGATACGTCGTCGGTGACGCTCGACAACCTGGTCGGCACCGATCCGGCCGGCTATGCCGGGCTGGAGGATGAAGTCGATTGGCATTGGGATCGGATCTTCGCCGGGGCGGCGCTGACGACGCTGCTGGGCGTCGGCGCCGAGCTGGCCGCGCCGGAGAACCGCCAGGACGGCAACCGCATCGTCATCGCCGGCCGCGACAGCGCGCAGGACAGCATCAACCAGGTCGGCCAGGAGATGACCCGGCGCAACATGAACATCCAACCGACGTTGAGCGCGCGCCCCGGTCTGCCGGTGCGTCTGGTCGTGAGTCGGGACTTGGCGCTGCGCCCCTACCAGCCCCTGTTCTTCAACCGAGGGACTTCACGATGAGCACGACCAGGAAGCTGCGGTTGGGACCGCTGCCGAAGACCGAGAACATCAAGCTGACCTTTCCTTGCCCGGCCAGCCTGAAAGCCGACCTCGACCGCTACGCCGCGCTGCATGCGCAGACCTATGGCGAAGCAGTCGATGCCGTGACGCTGATCCCGCACATGCTCGAAGCCTTCATCGCGGGGGACCGGGGATTCAGGAAGGGAAGCGTGAGCAGGACGGTGCCAGCGAAGCCGGGCTGACGATGCACGGTCTCGCCGGCGGCCATCCCTCGAATGCGCAGCCCAACGCTGCGCGTTCTTCGTTCTGGAGGATGGCGACAGAGTGGGCTATGATCGTGCGGCAAGCCCGCCGTCTGCCGGTGATCGTCCCCGATGCAGCACGACTTGGCCCTCTACCGCGACGCTCCCATGTGGCTCCTAGTCCATATGGCCGCCGCCCCGCAAAGCGGCCCGAAGTAGAGCTAACTCCCTGTCTTGTTTAAGCTTTCGGACTCTTGGCGATTTTCGCCGAGGGCTTGACACAGGCCCTTTTTTGCCGTGTTGTGGCGGCGAGCCCATGCTCGGCTGCATCCTCCAAGCCGGGCACGCGCTCGGCGCTACAGCGTGATCCGGCCCTTCCAGAACGCTGCCAGCGTGGCGATCGCTACTGCGAGGATCGCGCCGAACAGCGCCCACTCCCAGCGCGTGAAAACCGGCTCGCCGCGCTGGCGCCGGGTCTGCGCAAACAGAACAACGCCGGGCACGTACAGCAGCACCGACAGCAGCAGGTTGTTCAGGCCGCCGGCATACACCAGCCACAGCGCGTAGGCGCTGGCCAGCAGCGCGACGACGAAATCGCGCCAGCGCTCGCGTGGCTCACCCGCGTAGGACTGCCCGCGCCAAGCCAGTTGCACGCCGAACGCGGTGGACAGGAAGTAGGGCACCAGGCTCATCGATGCGGCCAGCAGCACCAGGCCGGTGTAGCTGCCCGCATTGAACAGCACCAACAGCAGGAACAGCTGGATCAGCCCGTTGCTCAACCACAATGCATTGGCCGGCACGCCACGCGCATTCTCGCGTCCCAGGAAGGCGGGCATCGTGCCGTCGCCAGCGGCGGCATACAGCACTTCGGCACACAGCAGCACCCAGGCCAGCAGCGCGCCCAGCACCGAAATGATCGAACCGGCGATGATCACCGTCGCGCCCCATTCGCCGACGATGGCGCGCAGCACGTAGGCCATCGACGGATTGGGCAGCCCGGCCAGTTCGGCCTGCGACAGCACGCCCATCGACAGCAGGCTGACCAGGACCAGCAGCAGCCAGACCCCCAGGAAACCGATCACCGTGGCACGGCCGACGTCGGCACGGCGCGCGGCTCGCCGCGAATAGATGCTGGCGCCTTCGATGCCGATGAACACCCACACGGTGACCAGCATCATGCCGCGCAGCTGCTGGCCGAGGTCGCCGAGCGCAGGCGTGCCGAAGAAGTCGGCGCGGAACACCTCCATGCGGAACGCGCCGGCGGCCAGCACCAGGAACAGTGCGATGGGCAGCAGCTTGGCCACTGTCACCAGGCCGTTGACGATGGCTGCTGTGCGCAGGCCGCGCAGCACCAGCAGGTGGACGGTCCACAACAGTACGGACGAAGCGGCCACTGCGGCTGGCGTGTTGCCTTCGCCGAACACTGGCATGAAATGGCCCAGGCCGCTGAAGATCAGCACGAAGAAGCTGGCATTGCCCAGTACCGAAGCGACCCAGTAGCCCCACGCCGCGGAGAAGCCGATGTAGTTGCCGAAGCCTTCGCGTGCATATGCGTAGATGCCGGTGTCCAGGTCCGGACGGCGGTTGGCCAGGGCCTGGAACACGAAGGCCAGCATCAGCATGCCCGCACCGCTCAGCGCCCAGCCGATCATCGCGGCGGCCGGACCGGCACTGCGCGCGACGTTCTGCGGCAGCGAAAAGATACCGGCGCCGACCATCGAGCCGACTACCAGTGCAGTCAACGCCGGCAGGCCGAGGCGTTGCGATGTCGTGGCCATTGAGATCCCCTGCGGCCCGGATGCCGCGAGCACACCCTAGCCATGTACTCGTGAACATGGCTGCAAGGCCGGGTGTGCGGGAGCCGGCATGGACAACGAACAGCCAGGAAACGACGAAGGCCCGGGCAACAGCCCGGGCCTTCGAAGCAAACACAGCAGCGGGATTATTTGAACGTGTACTTGGCGCCGACAGTGAAGTAGCGGCCAATCGCACCACTGAAGTGCAGCGGGTTGTAATTGACTGCACCGTAAGTGCTCGGGTCGAGCGGCGCGATGCGGTCGAACACGTTCTGCACCGAAGCGTTCAGCTCGAAGGCTTCGGTGATGTTCCAGCGGCCGGACAGATCGAAGGTGGTGAACGAGGAGATCTTCTCTACCGGCTCGCCGTCTTCATAGAAGGCCAGGTAGTCACCGCCGCGGCGGTCCTTGTTCTCCAGCTTGCTGATGTAGTTGGCCACGCCGCTGATGCTCCACGGGCCCTGCTTCCAGGTGGTGCCGAAGTTGATGCGGTCCTTCGGCGTGCCGATGCAGTTGGTCACGTCGCAGTTGCCGTGGGTGCCCACATAGTCGACGGTGGTATCACCCTCGGTGCGCTCGAACTTGAGCACGTGGCTCCACTGCAGGTCCATTTCCAGCTGGCCCGGGCCGATGTCGAAGGTCTGGCGGATGTCGGTGTCGATACCGCGGACGCGCGAGGAGTTGGCATTCACGTAGGCGGTATTGACGGCCAGGATGGTGCCGCTGTTGGCGACTCCGCCGATGTTGTTGGCATCGCGGAGAACGTTGCCCGCGGCGATGGCGTCGGCCGTGCTGCCCTGCGCGATTTCGTTGGTGCGCTTGATTTCCCACGCATCCACAGTCAGCGAGGTGGTCGAGGTTGGCTGCAGCACGATGCCCACCGAGTAGCTCTTGGACTCTTCCGGCTTCAGGTCCTTGTTCGGCCGCGTGATGATCGCCACCGAGCGCGCGGTGCATTCGTTGGCCGGGTCGATGGCGCAACGCACCGGATCGCGGGCGTTGGAGAAAGCGGCCAGGCCACCGTCACCGTTCTCGGCCGGGTTCGGCGCACGGAAGCCTTCAGCGTAGCTGGCGCGCAGTGCGATCCAGTCGGCCGGGGTCCACTTCACGCCCAGCTTCGGCGTGGCCTTGCCTTCGCCGCTTTCGTACTTGTCGTAGCGGACCGCAGCGCTCAGCTCCAACTGCTCCAGCACCGGTGCGGACAGTTCGGCGTAGCCGGCATACACATTCTGCGTGCCGTCGTAGGCCGAGTAGCCCAGGCCGATGATCTGGCCGATATCGGTGAAGGTCTGCGGCGTCAGGCTGTTGCTCGTCTTGCGCCACTCCGTACCGAAGGCCAGGCCCAGCGGACCGCCCTTGAGATCCATCAGGCTGCGCGAGATGGTGAAGTCGAACATGTCCAGGCTCGACTTGGCACGCGCGCTGATGGTCGGGCTGATGGCATCGTAGACCGACTGCGGCGTCTGCGAGGCATTGTCGCCGATGCGCCAGGTGCCATAGGGGCAGGCCGGATTGCCCAGTACGCAGCGTACTGCGTCATAACGCAGGAAACCCGTGCGCTTGTTGACCAGGTCGGTGCCGGAATGCAGGTAGGCGGTGTCGTAGCTCCAGTCGCCCCAGTTGCCCTTGACACCCACCAGGAAGCGGTTGAACTCATTGGTATTGTCGGTCACGCGCGGGCCCACGTCCCACGCGCTGTAACGCAGGCGGGCCGCGGTGGGCAGCGGGTTGTCCGGATGACCTGCATACAGCTGGGTCGCACCGGCACCGCTGTTGGCGTTGACCGGGCCGCCAGGGTAGCCCCAGCCGCCGGATACGCCGGATGGCGTATTGCTGAAGATCGTTTCCTTCTTCGAGTAACCGATCTCGGTATAGACCTCGCCGCCTTCACCAAACGCGAAGCTGGCGCGGCCGAACACGTTCACGTACTTCTCTTCCGGGCTCAGGTCGCGGTACTGCTGCGCCGGATCCCACAGGCAACCCTGGGCCTGCGCGGTCGCGTCACTCTGCCCGGGAATCGTGGTCAGCCCGGCGCAGCCCGGCAGGGCAACCAGATGGCCGGTGGCATCGAACACCGAGCCATTGGGACCCACGCCGCCGGCGGTACCGCCCGACAGGTAGGCACCGCCCAGGAACTGCGCGTCTGCAGCGTCGTAACCCCAGCGCCGGATATCGCCGGTGCCGATCCACTTGCGGTTCTTGCGGTCGCTGATCTTGATCGCGTCGGTCTTGCCGACGTCCAGGCTGAAGAACGCATTCCAGCCATCGCTGGACAGGTCGCCGGTGCCGGCAGTGAGGGTCGCCTTCTTCGCGTCGCCATCGCCGTCACCGGAAATGCCGTAGGAACCGCGCAGGATGGCGCCTTGGAAGTCGCTGCGCAGGATGATGTTGACGACGCCGGCGATGGCGTCGGAGCCATAGATCGCCGAGGCGCCGTCCTTGAGCACTTCCACGCGCTCGACGGCATCGAGCGGGATGGTGCTGAGGTCGGTGAAGACCTTCTGGCCGTCATCGGCCAGGCCGTAGGTGGCCATGCGGCGGCCGTTCAACAGCACCAGCGTCGAGCCGGCGCCCAGGCCGCGCAGCGAGATGCCGGCGCCGCCACCGGCGAAGCCGTTGCCGAAGGTCTTGGGAATGGAGCCTGCGCCGTCGGCGGTCAGGGTCTGCAGGTACTCGGCGACCGTGGTCTTGCCGGTGCGGTCGATTTCCTGGCGGGTCACCACCTGCACCGGCGACGGTGTCTCGGTGTTGGTGCGCGGGATGTTGGAGCCGGTGACCGTGATGCGGTCGAGGTTGGTGGCCTGCTCCTGTGCAAAGGCTGAGGAAGAAGCCACGGCGCCGACCAGCAGCAGGGTGCTGCCAGCAAGGATATGGGTGATGGACGATGCCAGGGTGGTGCGGCGGCGGCTGGCGGGCCGCTGGATCGGGTGTTTCACAGCTTCTCTCCTAACTGGAAAACCGTAGCGTTGAGGGCTGTCGCCGGATCGATACCGGGACGCGCCAATCTAGGTTTCCAGCAGGTGACGAAGACGTGAATTTTTGCTTAATCAGTAACGCTTGGCTCGGGCATGTCCGCATTTGTCGGGCAGTGGCAGGGGCCGGCCCGGCGCGGGGCCGGGCCGGTGGGACGCTCAGTCCGGCAGCGAGAACTGCACCGGCACCATGCCGATGGCCGGAACCGCCACGCCGTCACGCTGGGCAGGCTCGAAGCGCCAGTGCTTGAGCACCTGCTGGCGGGCGGCCTGGTCCAGGTTGCGCGAGCCGCTGCTGCGCTCGACGCTGACCGCGACCGGCTGGCCACGGGTGTCCACTTCCACCCGCAACAGCACCGTGCCCTGTTCGTGGTTGCGCAGGGACTGGATCGGATAGGTCGGCGGCGGAGCACTGCGGTACTGCAGCTGGGCGCCGGCCAACGGGGTGGAAGTGTCGATGCTGGGCGCCAGCTGCGGCGGAGCCGGTTCGGCGGCCGGCAATGCGATGCCCTGGGTCTCTTCCACGGTCGCGGTGGGTGCGGGCAGTGGCGGTACCACCGGCTGCGTCCGCGGCTTCGGTACCACCTGGACGATCTCTTTTGGCGGGACTGGAGCCGGCGGCGTCGGCGGTGGCGGGATCTTCTCGATCAGCCGGACCGGCGTCTTTTCACGCGGGGCCTGCACGGCCTGGTAGGTCGCAGGGATGAGCAGCAACAGGAAGGCCAGCAGGTGCAGGGCGATCGCTGCACTCCAGGCCGCTACGCGGGCGGGGTCGAAGTGCGGGGATGCAACGGGATAGGTACGAACCATGATCCACCTCCATGCCAGTGACGAAGTCCTCAACACACCAGGGTCCGTGGCGGGGTTGCCGCACGCGGCTGGCAGTCCATCAGTAGCGCGGCATGGCGGCCACTGCCTAGAGGCAGGGGCATGCGCGTTGGGCTGGCCTTCAGCCAACGCCGCCGGAATACACGAAAAAGGCGGGCCCCTGCGGGACCCGCCTGCGTCGGCCGTGCCGGGCGCGATCAGCGGCCCAGTTCGAACACCACGTCCAGGTTGACCGAGACGGTCGATTCACCCGGTGCGACCGGGGTAGCCTTGTCCATCGCCGCGCCGGCGGCCATGGTGCGCATCATCGGCATCGGGCGGAAACCGCCGTTGCTGTTTTCAGAGATGCTGACGATGCGGCGCACCTGCAGGCCCAGCGATCTGGCATAGGTCTGGGCGCGGGCCTGGGCCTTCTTCAGGGCGGCCAGGCGGGCTTCGTCATAGACCGGTTCGGGCTGGTCGATCTCAAACTGCGGACCGTTGATCTGGTTGGCCCCCTGCGCGGCCAGCGCGTCGAGCACCTTGCCGAGCTTGGCGATGTCGCGGACCTTCAGGCTGACCGTGTTGCTGGCCTGGTAGCCGGTGATCTTCGGTGCCTCATTGTCGGCATAGCGGTACTGCGGATTGAGGCTGACGCCGCTGGTCTGCACGTCGCGCTCGGCGATGCCGGCGGCCTTGATCGCGGCCAGCACCTTGTCCATCTGCTGGGCGTTCTGGCGCATGGCGCTGTTGCCGTCGGCAGCCTGGGTGACCACACCGGCCGACAGGGTGGCGACGTCCGGCACGCGGGTGGCCTCGGCGTTGGCCGAGATGTTCAGCAGGGTGCCTTCGGCCGCGGCGGCGATCGACGGCGACGACGGAGCGGCATGAGCAGTCATCGAGGTTCCAAGGGCGAGGGACACGGCAAGCAGCAGCGGGGTGGCGGTCAGGCGCATGGGATCTCCTTGTTGTGCCGGTGAGGGTGGTGTCGTAGCGATGAACGCGCTGTGAGCCTGTTCGGGGTTGTACGCGTTCCGTAACGGGTTGCCGACGATTCAGGTGGCGGCGTCAGGTTATGCTGTGCCGATGCTCTATCTTTGTTCCCGCTCCCCCCGACGCAACCAGCTGCTGGCCCGACTCGGACGCCCCTTCCAGGCCCTTGACCTGGAGGTCGTCGAGCAGCGCGCGGCCACTGAAAGCGCCGAACAGTATGTATGCCGGGTCGCCGCCGACAAGGCGCGCGCCGGGCTGGCCCGGGTGCTGGCCGACGACCCGCAGGCGCGGGTGCTTGGTTCGGATACCGAGGTGGTCCTGGACGGCGAGGTCTTCGGCAAGCCGGTCGATGCCGCTGACGCGCGGGCGATGCTGGCGCGGCTGGCCGGGCGCACCCACCAGGTGATGACCGCCGTGGTGGTGGTCGGCGCGGGCGGCCTGGACAGCGAGCTGGTCATTTCCGAGGTGACCTTCGCCCCGATCGACGCCGCCGACATCGCCGCCTATGTCGCCACCGGCGAGCCGCTGGACAAGGCCGGCGCCTACGCCATCCAGGGTGGGGCCGAACGCTGGATCGAACACCTTTCCGGCAGCTACTCCGGCGTGATGGGGCTGCCGCTGCTGCATACCGATCGTCTGCTGGCGCGCTGTGGCGTGCCGGTCCCCACTGCCGATGCCGCCAGGGAGGCTGCCGATGTCTGAGGAAATCCTGGTCAATGTGACCCCGCGCGAGACCCGTGTCGCGGTGATCGAAAACGGCATGCTGCAGGAACTTCACATCGAGCGCGGTTGGCGCCGTGGCGTGGTCGGCAACATCTACAAGGGCAAGGTGCAGCGGGTCATGCCCGGCATGCAGGCCGCCTTCGTCGAAGTCGGCCTGGAGCGCGCGGCGTTCCTGCACGCCAACGACGTGGTGCGGCCGGCGCCGGTGGCCAGCGCCGACACCGAGAATACCACCCTGCCGCCGCCGGCCAGCGTGCCGATCGTCGAGCTGCTGCGTGACGGCCAGGACATCGTGGTGCAGGTGGTGAAGGACCCGATCGGCACCAAGGGCGCGCGCCTGACCACGCAGATCAGCATTCCCTCGCGCTACATGGTGCTGCTGCCGCAGTCCAAGGTGGTGGGCGTGTCGGCGCGCATCGAAGACGAAACCGAGCGCGCCCGCCTGAAGGCGCTGGTGACCGAACTGTCGGCCCAGCACGGTGGCTACGGCTACATCGTGCGGACCAACGCCGAAGGGCAGCCGGCCGAGGCCATCGCCGAGGACATCGCCTACCTGTCGCGCGTGTGGAACGTGGTCGAGCGCCGCGGCCGCGAGGCGCCGTCGTGCAGCATCATCTATGAAGACCTGAGCCTGCCGCTGCGGTCCGTGCGCGACCTGATCCGCAAGGACGTGGACAAGGTGAAGGTGGACTCGAAGGAGACGTTCGGCCAGTTGCAGGCCTTCGTCGCCAAGTACATGCCGGTGCTGGCCGAAAAGCTGGAGCTGTATTCCGGCGATCGCCCGATCTTCGACATGTTCGGCGTGGAAGACGAGATCGGCCGCGCGCTGGACAAGCAGGTGCCGTTGAAATCCGGTGGCTACCTGGTGATCGACCAGACCGAGGCGATGACCACCATCGACGTCAATACCGGTTCGTTCCTCGGCCAGCGCAACCTGGAAGAGACGGTTTTCCGCACCAACCTGGAAGCAGCGCAGGCAGTGGCGCGTCAGCTGCGGCTGCGCAACCTGGGCGGCATCATCATCATCGACTTCATCGATATGGATGATGCAGAGCATCGCCGCCAGGTGCTGCGCACGCTGGAAAAGGCGCTGGCCCGCGACCATGCCAAGACCACGGTGTACGACTTCTCGCCGCTGGGCCTGGTGGAAATGACCCGCAAGCGCACGGTCGAAAGCCTGGAGCGCCAGCTGTCGGAAACCTGCCCGCAGTGCAGCGGCCGCGGCAGCATCAAGACCACCGAGACGGTGACCTACGAGATCTTCCGCGAGATCACCCGCGCCGTGCGCCAGTTTGATGCCGCGCGGCTGCTGGTCATCGCGTCGACCAAGGTGGTCGCGCGCATCACCGATGAGGAATCCTCGGCGGTGGCTGAGCTGGAGGAATTTCTCGGCAAGAGCATCCGCTTCCAGGCGGACGAGCAGTACCTGCAGGAGCAATTCGATGTTGTTCTGCTCTGATCCTCGCCGGCTGCAGGCCGGCGGTGGCCGATGAGCGCGCCGCCGCGCCTGCGACTGCGAAGGATCCGCCGTCATTTCATTGCCGCCTGTGCGGTGGGCCTGGTCGGGCTTGCACTGCTGGTGGGCACCTTCAGCCAACTGCTGCCGCTGGCCGAGCGTCATCCCGACAGGATCGCCGCCTGGCTGAGTGAGCGGGCTGGCCAGCCGGTGCGTTTTAACCAGCTGCAGACGACCTGGACCCGTCGTGGCCCGCTGCTGCAGCTGAAGGGCCTGCGCATCGGTGCCGGGCAGGGCCTGGCGATCGGCGAGGCCGAGGTGCTGGTATCGATGTACAGCGGGCTGCTGCCCGGGCGCTCGTTGACCGAACTGCGCCTGCGTGGCCTGGCCCTGGACCTGCAGCAGGGCGAAGACGGACGCTGGTCGGTGCGCGGGCTGCCGCAATCCGACAACGGGGGGGATCCGCTGGATGCGTTGCGCCGGCTCGGCGAGCTGCAGGTGATCGGCGGCCGCCTGGGCGTGCACGCGCCGGGGATCGGCATCGACACCACGCTGCCGCGCATCGACCTGCGCATGCGGGTCAATGGTGATCGCCTGCGCGTGGGTGTACGCGCCTGGGCCGATGCGCAAGCGCTGCCGCTGACCGCGGTACTGGACGTGGACCGTGCGCGCGGCAACGGCCAGGCCTGGCTCGGCGCCGACCCGGTCGATTTCCATGCCTGGTCGCCCTTGCTGGCGGCCGGCGGCGTGCGCCTCCGCGAGGGCAAGGGCGAGCTGAACCTGTGGCTGACCCTGCGTGATTTCGCGCCGGTCGCGCTGACCACCGATTCGGACCTGCGGGACGTGCGCGTCGACGGTGCACCGATGCCCGGCGTGGCAGTGCCGCAGCTGCAGCTGCAGCGGCTGCAGGCCCGCCTGCGCTGGCAGCGCCAGGCCGATGGCTGGGCGTTGCAGGTGCCGCGCCTGCGCCTGAAGACCGGAGATGGCGAACAGCAGCTCGATGGCCTGCAGCTGCAGATCGGCAAGCAGCTGCGGGTGAACGCCGGTGCGGTGCAGGCCGGCACCGCGCTGCGAGGGCTGGCCCTGAGCAATCTCCTTGAACCGGGTCTGCGGCGCTGGCTGTTCCTGTCCAGGCCGCAGCTGGAGGTGCGCAGATTGCAGTTGGCCGGCGAGCGTGATGGCCCGTTGCGGGCACAGGGCGAACTGCAGTCACTGGGCTTTGCCAGCGTCGGTGGCTCTCCGGGCCTGCGCGGCCTGGGTGGACATTTCGAAGGCGATGCCGATGGCTTCAGCCTGCAGCTGCAGCCGCAACGGCAGCTGCAGTTCGATTGGCCGACCGGCTTTGGCGTGCGGCATGACCTGCATCTGGCCGGACAGATCGTGGGGTGGCGCGACGAGGGCGGCGGTTGGCGGATCGGAACGCCGGCGATGCGCGTGGAGGGCACCGACTACGCGGCCGACGTGCGCGGCGGCGTCTGGTTCCAGGGCGACGGCACGCGGCCGTGGCTGCAGCTGGCCGCCAAGCTGGACGACGTGCCGATGACGGCAGCCAAGCGCTTCTGGATCCACTCCAAGATGAGCAAGGGCGCCACCGACTGGCTGGACATGGCACTGGCCGGCGGCCAGGTGCGTGGCGGTGTCGGCCTGGTCACCGGTGACCTGGACGACTGGCCGTTCGACAACAACGATGGCCGCTTCGAGGCCACCGGCCACATCAGCAATGGCGACATCCGCTTCCAGCACGATTGGCCGCTGATGCGCCAGGTCGATGCCGATATCGCCTTCATCGGCCCCGGCTTCGAGATGCGTGGACGTGGCGACCTGGCGGGCGTGGCGGTGCAGAAATTCGAAGCCGGCATTCCGGACTTCGGCCACCAGCCGCTGTACGTGCGCGCCGACGCGCCGAGCGAGGCCGGCAAGCTGCTGGCGATGCTGCGCCAGAGCCCGTTGCACAAGGACTATGGCGATACCCTGGACAACCTGGTCGCCAGTGGTCCGGCACATGTGACTTTCGATCTGCTGCAGCCGCTGCACCACGATGAAGGCGGTGGTCATCTGCAGGGGACGGTCGACTTGACCGGCGTGAAGCTGGTCGACAAGCGCTTCCAGCTGGCCTTCGACAACATGCGAGGGCAGGCGCGCTACAGCAATGGCGGCTTCGGCGCCGACGAACTGGCGGTGCGCCACCTCGGCCAGGATGGCCGCCTGAGCCTGCGCGCTGGCGGCTACGTGCACGACAGCACGCAGGCCTTCGAATCGAAGCTGACGGCGCATCTTGATGCGGGCGTACTGATCGACCGCGCACCGGAAATGGCCTGGCTCAAGCCCTACATCACCGGCACTTCAGCGTGGACCATCGCGGTCAACCTGCCCAAGGTGGCCCCGGGGGCGCCCGCGCCGCCGAGTGAACTGCGGTTGAGTTCGGATCTGGTCGGCACGCGGCTGGACCTGCCGGCACCGCTGGACAAGCCGGCCGCCGAAGCGCTGGCGACCACGGTGGCCGCGCAGTTGCCGATGGGCGCCGGCCGCATCGATGTGGCCTTCGGCCAGCGCCTGGCCCTGGCCGCACGCAGCCACAACAACCAGACCGGCGTGCAGGTCACGTTGGGCAGTGATCATGTTGATCGTGAGCCGCCGCCGAGCGGGCTGACGGTCAATGGCCGCAGCGCGACCCTGGATGCGCTGGAGTGGATCGGCCTGGCGCGGGGCGGCGGTGACGACGATGCGATGCCGCTGCGAGCGGTGGACGTCCAGGTCGGCCAGTTGAAGCTGATCGGCGGCGTGTTCGAGCAGACCCGGCTGCAGCTGCACCCGGGTCCACAGGCACTGGATGTGCGCCTGGACGGCCCGTCGCTGGCCGGACGCCTGACCGTCCCCAATGCGGACGGTGGCACGATCAGTGGCCAGCTTGACCGCGTGCACTGGCAGTCACTGCCGGCGGCACCGGGTGCGCCGGCTGCACCGGCGCGGGTACAGGCCGGTGCCAACGACATGGACCCGGCCAAGCTGCCGCCGTTCGCGCTGGACATTGCCGACCTGAAGTTCGGCAAGGTGGTGCTGGGCCAGGCGGTGCTGCGCACGCGGCCGCTGGCCAACGGCCTGAACGTGGATGAGCTGCGTTTCCGTGCGCCGGACCAGGAGATCGACATCAGCGGTCGCTGGCTGGGCCGGACCGGCGGTGCCCGTACCGAGTTGACCGCACAGGTGCGCAGTGAGGATCTGGGTGGGTTGATGCAGAATCTTGATTACGGTGGCCAGTTGCACGGCGGTTCCGGCCAGGCGCAGTTGCAGGCCTCGTGGAGCGGAGGCCCGTCGGACTTCCAGCTGGGCAATCTGCAGGGCAGCCTCGACCTGCACGCGCGCAATGGCCAGCTGCTGGAGCTGGAGCCAGGCGCCGGCCGCGTGCTGGGCCTGCTCAGCGTCGCGCAGCTGCCGCGGCGCCTGATGTTCGACTTCCGCGACTTCTTCTCCAAGGGCTTCGCGTTCAACCAGATCGACGGCAGCATGCAGTTCGGCCAGGGCATGGCGCGCACCGACAAGGTGCTGATCGAAGGCCCGGCGGCCAACATCACCATCCGTGGCCAGGCCGACCTGCGCAACCAGCGGTTCGACCAGACCATCGACGTCAACCCGCGCGCGGGCAACCTGCTGACCGTGGTCGGTGCGGTGGCCGGCGGCCCGGTGGGGGCCGCGCTGGGCGCGGCCACCAATGCGGTATTGTCCAAGCCGCTGGGCGAGATTGGCGCCCGAACCTACAAGGTGACCGGTCCATGGAAGGAACCTAAGGTGGAAGTGATCGAGCGCAGCCGCGACAAGACCCCATCACCGCCCGAGCCGGCGTCTGCACCGGCCATTCCGCCGACCGTCACCGACCTACCGCGCTCGCGCTGAGCGCGGTTCCCTGTTCACGGGGCTTGCCTGAGCGCCCCCGCACCCCCAGATCGAGACCATGACTGATATCGCCCTGACGCTTGCCCAAGACCGCCTGCTGCGCCCCGGCGGCCTGGATACCGCTGGCCTGGAGCGCACCTTCGGCCAGTTGCTCGGCCCCGGTGTCGACTTCGGTGACCTTTATTTCCAGCACGCCCGCCGCGAGAGCTGGAGCGTGGAAGACGGCATCGTCAAGGACGGTGCCCATTCCATCGAGCAGGGCGTGGGCGTACGTGCGATTTCCGGCGAGAAGACCGGATTTGCGTACTCCGATGACATCCATGCCGACGCGCTGCTGGCGGCGGCGCAGTCGGCGCGCGCGATCTCGCGTGAGGGCGGTGCGCAGTCCGGGCGATCGCTGCTGCGCGGCAATGCGCGTGCACTGTACCCGGCGCTGGACCCGATCGATGGTATCGGCAACGAAGCCAAGGTCGAGGTGCTCAAGCGCCTGGATGGTTACCTGCGTGCCGCCGACCCGCGCGTGAAGCAGGTGATGGTGAGCCTGTCCGGCGGCGTCGATACGGTGCTGATCGCCCGCAGCGACGGTGTGCTGGCGGCCGATGTGCGTCCGCTGGTACGCCTGAATGTGCAGGTGATCGTCGAGCACAACGGCCGTCGCGAGTCCGGCTATGCCGGGGGCGGTGGCCGCTATGGCTACGAAGACCTGTTTGCCAGCGGCCGCCCCGAAGCCCTCGCCCAGGAAGCGCTGCGCCAGGCGCTGGTGAACCTGGAAGCGGTGCCGGCGCCGGCCGGCATGATGCCGGTGGTGCTCGGCCCGGGTTGGCCGGGCGTGCTGCTGCACGAAGCGGTCGGCCACGGCCTGGAAGGCGACTTCAACCGCAAGGGCACCAGCGTCTACGCCGGCCGCATCGGCGAGCGTGTGGCGGCACCGGGGGTGACCATCGTCGACGACGGCACCCTCGACGGCCGCCGCGGTTCGTTGAACATCGACGACGAAGGCCACCCCAGCCAGTGCACCCCGCTGATCGAGGACGGCATCCTGGTCGGCTACATGCAGGACAGCCTCAATGCGCGGCTGATGGGCATGGCCCCGACCGGCAACGGGCGCCGTGAATCGTTCGCGCACCTGACCATGCCACGCATGACCAACACCTACATGCGCGCCGGCGAGCACGACCCGCAGGAGATGATCCGTTCGGTGAAGAAGGGCCTGTACGCGGTCAACTTCGGCGGTGGCCAGGTCGACATCACCAATGGCAAGTACGTGTTCTCGGCCACCGAGGCCTACCTGATCGAGGACGGCCGCATCACCACGCCGGTGAAGGGCGCGACCCTGATCGGCAACGGCCCGGAAACCATGCAGAAGGTGCGCATGGTCGGCAATGACCTGGCCCTGGACGAGGGCGTGGGCATCTGCGGCAAGGACGGGCAGAGTGTGCCCGTGGGTGTCGGCCAGCCCTCGCTGTTGATCGAGGGCATCACCGTCGGCGGTACCCAGGCCTGAGCGTGGCGATGGCCACAGCAACCGCCCGGGCCGACGGGGACTCAGTCCTCGTCGGCCTCGCCGGTCCCGATGTGGTCGGCGTCTTCGGCGCCGGCCTTCAGGCCCAGCGCGGCTGGCAGCATCAGGCCGCGCAGCACCTGGAAGATCTCGCGGTAAGCGCGCGGCGGCTTGTTCCTGGCCTTCTCGGCCTGCGCGTTGCGTACCAGCGTGCGCAGCTGCTGGCGGTCGGCCTGCGGATAGTCATCGAGCAGAGCGGCCAGCGCCTTGTCTCCCTCGGCCAGCAGGCGGTCGCGCCAGTCTTCCACACGGTGCATCATCGCCACTTCGCGGCGGCCGGTTTCGCTGTTGGCGTCGAGCGCATCGCGGATCGCATCCAGCGTGGCCTCTTCTTCGCGGCGCATGTGCTTGGCCAGGAACGCCAGTTGGCGCTTGTGGGCGATGTGGGCGGTGATGCGCTTGCACTCGGCGATGTGCGGCAGCAGGTCTTCCGGAATCGGCAGGCGCGCCAGCTGGGCCGGGGTCAGCGACACCAGCTTCTCACCCAGGGCCAGCACGTCGAGTGCATCGCGCCGGTTCTGGCTGCGGCTCTTGTCGTGGAATTCACCGGTTTCTTCGTCGCGTCCGCGCATCGTCCCTACCTGATTTCAAAAAAAGTCGCCCGGCGTGATGCCGGGCCCAACCCGTACAGGATAAAGCATTGAACGTGATCGCCCCTGAAGTGGCCGTCGGCGACGACAGCCTGGCCCGGCTGGAACGGCTGGCCGACCTCTCCCAGCAGCTGCTCGACCGCGCCCGCGCGCTGGGCGCCAGCCAGGCCGAGGTCAGCTGCAGCGAGGACCGCGGCCTGGAGGTCAATGTCCGCCTCGGCGAGGTCGAGACCGTGCAGTCCACCCGTGACCGTGGCATCGCCGTGACCGTCTATTTCGGGCAGCGCAAGGGCAGTGCCAGCACTGGCGACCTGAACGAGGCCAGCCTGGCCGCTACGGTCGAGCAGGCCTGCGCGATCGCACGGCATACCGAGGATGACCCGGCCGCCGGCCTGGCCGAGGCCGCACTGATGGCCACCGACTTCCCGGACCTGGATGGCTGGCACCCGTGGGCGCTGCAGGCCGATGAGGCGGTGGACCTGGCCCTGGCTTGCGAGGCCGCTGGCCGCGAGGCCGATGCGCAGATCCGCAATTCCGATGGCGCTTCCGTGTCGAGCATGCAGAGCCTGTCGGTGTACGCCAATTCGCA
This sequence comes from Stenotrophomonas maltophilia group sp. Smal12, assembly GCF_037079935.1. Lineage (NCBI taxonomy): Bacteria > Pseudomonadati > Pseudomonadota > Gammaproteobacteria > Lysobacterales > Lysobacteraceae > Stenotrophomonas > Stenotrophomonas maltophilia group sp. Smal12. The sequence continues at coordinate 93,671 of NZ_JBAWUK010000001.1, forward strand.
CGGCTTCTTCGGCCGTGAGCGCGGCACCCACCATTCTATCGGCTGCGCGCTGATCGCCGGGCAGGGCGACGGCATGCAGCGCGATGGCTGGTACACCAGCGCGCTGGCGCAGGGGGACCTGGAAGACGTGGGCCTGGTCGGCCGTCGCGCCGCCGAGCGCACCATCGCCCGCCTGCAGCCGCGTTCGTTGGCCACTGGCAGCATGCCGGTGCTGTTCGCCCCGGAAGTGGCGCGCAGCCTGGTCGGCCACCTGCTGTCGGCAGTGTCCGGCGGCGCGCTGTACCGCCAGGCCAGTTTCCTGCTGGACAGCGTCGGCCAGCGCCTGTTCCCGGAGTGGATGCAGATTGACGAACTGCCGCACCTGCGCCGCGGCCTGCGCTCAGCCGCCTTCGACGGCGACGGCGTGGCCACCCGTGCTTCGGCGCTGGTCCGTGACGGCGTGCTGCAGCGCTATGTGCTGGGCAGCTATTCGGCGCGCAAGCTGGGCCTGCAGACCACCGCCAATGCTGGCGGCGTGCACAACCTGCAGCTGGCGGCCAATGCCGGCTCGCTCGAAGAGATCGCCCGGCAGATGGGTGACGGCCTGCTGGTGACCGAGCTGATGGGGCAGGGTGTGAACGGGGTGACCGGCGACTATTCGCGCGGCGCCGGCGGCTTCCGTGTCGAGAACGGCGAGATCCAGTACCCGGTGGACGGCATCACCATCGCCGGCAACCTGCGCGAGATGTTCAGCAGCATCGAGGCGGTCGGCAGCGACGTCGACCCGCGCTCGCACATCCGGACCGGCTCGATCCTGCTGGGGCGGATGACCATTGCCGGTAATGATTGATGGCATCGATGGCGTAAGCTATGCCCGCCTGACGCATCCAGCTTGGTGCTGGTGGGTCAAGACCACCCAATGAAAAGGAGTTTTGTCGTGAGTGAATTCGATAACGTCCCGCCGCCGCCGGCAACCACCAATGCCCCGGCCGACCAGCGCACGATGGCGCTGGCCGCGCACCTGCTGGGCATCTTCACCTGGTTCATCGGCCCGCTGATCATCTGGCTGATCAACAAGGATGACGCCAGCAAGTCCTTCGTGACAGACCAGGCCAAGGAAGCGCTGAACTTCCAGATCACCATCACCATTGCGATGCTGATCTGCATCGTGCTGACCATCGTGATCATCGGCGGCATCCTGGCGCCGATCGTCGGCATCCTGAACCTGGTGTTCTGCATCATCGCCGCTGTGAAGGCCAACAACGGCGAAGCCTACCGCTACCCGTTCGCGCTGCGCCTGGTCAAGTAATACCGTCTGCGTGCGCAAACAGGAACGCCCGGCATTGCCGGGCGTTCCTGTTTGGCGCCAACGTCACGCCAGCGATCAGTGATCGCGTTCCACCGCCAGTGTTGCCAGCGCGCGCAGCGCATCGGCTTCTTCGCCATAGTCGGCCAGCGTGGCCTGCATGCGTGCGGCCAGTTCGCGCAGCTGCGCCTTCGCACCGTCCATGCCGAGCAGCGCGGGGAAGGTGCTCTTGTCCTGCGCCTGGTCCTTGCCGGCGGTCTTGCCCAGCTGTTCGGAACTGGCTTCGACATCGAGGATGTCATCGCGGACCTGGAAGGCCAGGCCGAGCGCGTCGGCGAAGCCGTCCAGCTGGGCCAGCTGTGGTTCGTGGGCCTGGCCGCACAGCGCGCCCAGGCGCACTGCCGCGCGGATCAGCGCGCCGGTCTTCAGCGCATGCATGCGGGTCAGTGCCGCCAGCGTCTGCTGCTGGCCGGTGGCGTCGATGTCCAGCGCCTGGCCACCGCACATGCCGGAAGCGCCGGAGGCGTGGGCCAGGGTCTGCAGGCAGGCCACGCGCAGCGTGGCCGGCAGCGGCGCATCGGCCAGCAGACCGAAGGCGCGGGTCTGCAGGGCGTCACCGGCCAGGATCGCGGTGGCTTCGTCGAAGGCGATGTGGGTGGTCGGCTTGCCGCGTCGCAGCGCGTCATCGTCCATCGCCGGCAGGTCGTCGTGCACCAGCGAATAGGCGTGGATGAGCTCGACGGCCATCGCCGCTGCGTCAAGGTGTTCAGGCTGCGCGCCAAACAGATGGCCACTGGCGTACACAAGCAGCGGTCGCATGCGTTTGCCACCGCCCAGCACCGAATAGCGCATGGCCTGGTGCAGGCGCTGCGGTGCTTCGGCGGGCGAGGGCAGGGCGGCGTCGAGCTGGCTTTCGATACGGTCGCGCCAGCGCGCGAACAGAACCTCAGCCGTCATGGCTGGGCGGATCGAAAGGCTCGGATGCTTCCGGCTGCGCCGGATCGCTGAGCAGGCGCACGCGCAGTTCGGCCTGTTCCAGCGCCTGCTGGCACTGGCGGTACAGACCGACGCCGCGTTCGTAAGCACTGAGCGAGGCTTCCAGGCTCAGCTCGCCGGTTTCCATCTGCTCCACCAGCTGTTCCAGCGATTCGAGCGACTGCTCGAACTGGGCGACCGGGGAGGCGTTTTCGGGGGACTTCTTGGCCATGCGGCAAGTGTGGACGGGCTGCGCGCGGGGGTCAATTCACCAGCCGCCGGGACGCCACTGCAGCTGAGCATCCTGGGCCTGCAACCAGGCTTGCAGAGGGGCCGCAATGACCACGTCGGCGGCAGCGAGCAACTGTGGCCCATCGAAGATCAGCGGCAGCTGGGCGCGCCGCCAGGGCGCCAGGTGCTCGCGTTGCAGGCAGTCCTTCAGTGCATGCGAATGCGGGCGACCGGGCAGCACGATGCGCTCGCCGCCCACGCGCGCACGGACCTGAAGCGGGCGTTCGAAGGCCACGGCGCCCCGCAGGCGCAGTTGACCACCATCGGGCAGCGGCAGGGGGGCACGCCCATCCCATTCGGCCTGCCACCCGCGGGGCAGCGATGGCAGCTGTGCGGGCAGCAGATAGGCGTGATCGCGCCATTGCTGGATGGCATGCTCGTGCCAGCGCACCCGCGCCTGGCGATCGTTGCTGGCCGGCAGGAGTTCGTGCAGACCCTGCTGCAGTACCGTGGCCGGCAGTGGGGCGGCACCGTGGCCGATCACCCAGGCGCGCAGCACGCGCGCGGCACGCCCCGGTGACACCTGGCGCAGCAGTTGCAGCGAAAGCACGCGTGGTGCCACTTCCAGGTGGGCGATCAGCTCGGCGTCTTCCTCGTCCAGCAGAGCACGGGTCTGCCCGCAGTGCATTGCGCTGCCCGCCAATGCCGCAGCCGCATGCGGCCAGCGCTGGCGCAGCAACGGCAGCACCTGCAGGCGCAGGAAGTTGCGATCGGCGTGGTCGTGGCCATTGCTGGGGTCTTCGATCCAGCGCAGCGCGTGCTGGCGCGCGTAGTCGAGCAGCGCGTTGCGCGTTGCCGGCAGCAGGGGGCGCCATAACGGATGCCCGCCAATGTGGCTGTGTGCGGACATCGCCGCCAGGCCGTCAATACCGGAACCGCGCAGGGCACGCAGCAGGAAGGTCTCGGCCTGATCGTCCTGGTGCTGCGCCAGTGCCAGCGTTTCGCCGTCGCGCAGTTCGGCCGCGAAGGCGGCGCGTCGCGCCTGCCGCGCCGCGCCTTCAAGGCCGAGGCCCGCGCGATTGTCGATCTGCACGTGATGCACGGCCAGTTCAATGCCCAGTGCCGCGCATTGCTGCTGGCAATGCAGCACCCAGCCGTCCGCATCGGCCTGCAGGCCATGGTGTACGTGCACCGCACGCAGCGCCGTGCCGGAGGCCTGTGCGCAGCGCCACAGCCAGTGCAGCAGCACGGTCGAGTCGACACCACCGCTGTAGCCCACCAGCAGTGGCGCATCGAGCGGAACGAGGGCAGGGAAGGCAGTCACGCCGGCAAGTATAGGGTTGCTCGGCAGGGCTGCGCCCTGCACCCGCAGAGGCCACGGCCACGGCAGGAGCCGAAGCAACAGCAGAAGCTGGTTTCCTGCGCGTCGGCGCGGTGGGTCCGGTTGCGGGGGACGCCGTAAATACGTCCCTGTAGGCTCGGTCGCGCCATCCATGGCGCTCACGCCCCCGCAACCGGATCCACCCCGCCTTCGACAGTTTCCTACGGTCTGTTGGACATGTTGATGGGGTCAGATCCGTTTTCCGCAGGAAAACGGATCTGACCCCGGATTCAATTCGATATCTGACAGATCTGATCCACGCATGGCGTGGATGGTCCAACCGTCACCGGAAATCTGTCGGGGGGTGGGGCGGTGTGGGTGGGCAGGACCGTTGGCGCCATGGATGGCGCCATCGAGCCCCCATGGACGGGTTTACGGCGTGTCCTGACCAGCCACACCGTCCCGCCCAACTCACAGAAAACCAGAGCCGCTTTTGATCTTGATTTGGCTTCGGCAGGTGCAGGGCGCAGCCCTGCCGAAATCCTACTTCACCCGGCGGCCCGAGCGGTCGATGCGGAACCACTCTCCGCCTTCCATCGGCGTGTGGCCATCGGCATCCGGCGTGCCGCGCCGGCAGCCGTTGCAGACCTCGGCCACGCCATCCTGGAATGGCCAGGCGAAATCGAAGGTGCCGGGCACCACCTGGCGGAACTTCAGGTCGAAGTAGCCGACGCGGCTGCCGACGCGGCCGCGCAGCAGGCCTTCCTGCGGCGTTTCCGGGCCGTTGTCCCAGGTCAGCACCGGCAGGCTGCGGCCCGTGCGGTCGACGTAGTGGAAGCCCTGGTCGGCATACACCACGGCCAGGCCGTGGTCGTCGTAGTTCAGGTCCTTCAGCGTATCGGCGCTGATCTTCAGCCGGTGATCGACCACCTCGCAGTTGGGGAGCGGCCACAACCCGTGTTCGTCGGTCAGCAGCTTGCATGCCGGTGCCTGTGCCTGTGCATTGGCACTGACCAGCACGCCAAGCATTGCCAGCGACCGCGCAAGGCGGCCGCTGGCAGGGGCAGGGCGGGCCTGCCGCGCGATCACTTGGCCTCGGCCTTGCGTTCGAAGCCCGTCGGTGCCGGCAACTGCACCGGCACGCCCTTGTCATCGCAGGTGCCGGCCTGGCACAGGCGCTCGCGCAGGGCCGGGGTGGCCTGCACGATCATGTGGTAGATCGCGTTCTGTTCCAGCGTGCCGCGGATCGCCTTGCTGCCCGGGCCACGCGCCCAGATGCCGACGTCCTCACCACCATGCGATTCGGACTTCATCGGCACCAGCGCTTCCTGCATGTAGTCCGGATGCTCGGTGTCGACCTCGCGCAGGTTCGGGCGACCGTTGGCCGGTTCGAAGCTGCTTGGGTTGTGCGGGTAACGCTTCGGCCCGGCCGGCTGCTGGTTGCTGCTGCCGGTGTGGCCTGGGCCGTTGGCGTAGCTCAGCGTGGTGTACGGCTGGCCGGTGCCGTCCAGGGCGTAGTCCAGCTTGCCGGCGCCGTCTTCGCCGCCCTTGTCCTTCACCTTGCCCAGGATCGGGTTGCCGCGTGCCGGGTAGCCGACGAAGTTCAGCGTGTGCGAGTGGTCGGCGGTGACGATGATCAGGGTGTCGTCGGCCGAGGTCAGCTCGTTGGCCACGCGCACCGCATCGGACAGCGCCACGGTCTCGGTCAGTGCACGGTAGGCATTGCCGCTGTGGTTGGCGTGGTCGATGCGCGCGCCTTCGATCATCAGTACGTAGCCTTCCGGGTGCCTTGAAAGGTTCTTGATCGCCGCTGCGGTCAGTTCGGCCAGGCTCGGCTCACCGCCCGGATCCTGCGGGCGCTCGTACTCGTAGCGCATGTGGTCCGGCTCGAACAGGCCAAGGATGGCCGGCGCATTTGCGGCTGCGGCCAGCTGCTTGCTGTTCCAGACATAGGCACCCTGCGGATGCGCCTGCTGCCATTCCTGGACCAGGCTGCGGCCGTCCAGGCGCTGGCCGACCTTGTCGTCGTATTCCGGGTCGCGCTCTTCCACGGTGGTGAACTCACCACGGCCGCCACCAAGGGCGACAAGCGGACCGCGCCCATAGCGCGAGGTCGACAGCAGCTGCTGGGCGATGTCCTTGCAGCCGGCCGCCTTGGCCGCTTCAGTCAGGTCGGTGTCGTTTTCCCAGTTGCGCTCGGGCGAGTGCGCGTAGGTGGCAGCGGGGGTGGCATGGGTCAGGCGGGCGGTGGAGACCACGCCGGTGGCCAGGCCGGCGCTGTCGGCCAGCTGCAGCCAGGTCAGCAGGCCCTTGGACAGGCTGTCGGCACAGTCGGTGCGGCTTCCGGCACTGACGCCGATCGCGCCCATGTGGGTCTTCACGCCGGTGGTGATGGCGGTCATGGTGCCGGCCGAATCAGGCGTCTGCGAATCGGTGTTGTAGGTCTTGCTGAACGCCGTGGCCGGGAAGCGTTCCCAGGACAGCAGGTTCTCCTCGCCGGAGCCGCCCTTGCGCTGGCCCTCGTAGATGCGCGAGGCGGCCACGGTGGTCAAGCTCATGCCGTCACCGAGGAACAGGATGACGTTCTTCGCCTTGCCGGACATCGCACCATTGGCCGCAGCCTGGGCGGCACCGCTGCGGTACCACCACTGCGGGGTCTCGCCGGCCGGATGGGCGACCGGGTCGACGGCGATCTTCAGGCCGGCCGGGGTGGAGGCAGGGGAGGTGCTGGCGCAGGCGCCCAGCAGAAGGGTGGTGGCGCAGGCGGCCAACAGGGAGACGGAACGGCGCATGGACGCTGGGATCTCACAAACTGTAACGGGACATTCATTATGCCCGCCCCAGCAAGGCACGCCGATGACACACTGATTTGCCGGCCGGGCGGTCGTTCTGCGGGCTGCCTTGGGCTATCGTGCCAGCATCCCTTCCTTCCCCTCTGGATTGCCTATGACGCTGGTCTCTGCCTGGCTGCGGATTCCGTTCTGGCAGCGCGTGGTCGGTGGCTTCGTGCTCGGCGCGCTGGCCGGCTGGGCGCTCGGCCCGGCCGCGGAAACGTGGTTCGGCCCGCTCGGTGAGCTGTACGTCACCCTGATCAAGATGATCGCCGTGCCGCTGGTGTTCTTCGCAGTCATCAACGCGATCTCGTCGCTGCACGGGCAGAAGTCCGTGGCCGCGCTCAGTGGGCGCACCTTCCTGTGGTTCGTGATCACCGCCGCGCTGGCAGTGTGTGTCGGCCTGGCCGTGGGTACGGTGCTGCAGCCCGGCGCGGGTGGCCTGCAGTTGTCCATGGCCAGCAACTACGTGCCGCGCGAAGTGCCCAGCGTGGTGCAGGTTCTGCTGGACGTGGTGCCGGCCAATGTCTTCTATGCGCTGTCCGGCATCGGCACGAAGGTCAACGCGGCCGGTGAGACCGTGCTGGCCGCGGGTCGCGGCTCGATCCTGCCGGTGATCTTCTTCGCCGGCCTGGTGGGCTTTGCCATCGTCAAGCTGGGCGAGAAGGTGACCGAGGCGCGCAAGCTGGTCGGCCAGATGAGCGACATCATGATCCAGGTGACCCGCTTCGTGCTGGAAGTCACCCCGATCGGCACCTTCGGCCTGATCGCGGGCCTGGTCGGCAGCTATGGGTTCGAGAAGCTGCTGCCGCTGGGCCATTTCGTGCTGGCGTTGTACGTGGCCTGTGCGCTGCACATCGTGGTGGTCTACAGCGCGCTGCTGCTGGCGCACGGCCTGAACCCGCTGAAGTTCTTCCGTGGCGCCGCACCGGGCATGCAGGTTGCGTTCGTCAGCTCGTCCAGCTTCGCGGCGATGCCGGTGGCGCTGCGTTCGATCACCCACAACCTGGGCGTGAACAAGGACTACGGTTCGTTCGCGGTGCCGCTGGGCGCCAGCATCAAGATGGACGGCTGCGGCGCGATCTATCCGGCGCTGTGCGCGGTGTTCATTTCGCAGTACAGCGGCGTGCCGCTGACCCCGGAGCAGTACGTGGTGGTGCTGATCGCCTCGGTGCTGGGCAGCTTCGGCACCGCCGGCGTGCCGGGTACTGCGGTGATCATGGCCACGGTGGTGCTGAGCGCGGCGAACCTGCCGCTGGAGACCATCGGTTACCTGTATGCCATCGACCGCATCCTGGACATGATGCGCACGATGACGAATGTGACCGGCCAGATGCTGGTGCCGGTGCTCGTGGCCAAGGAAACCGGGCTGCTCGACCAGGCGGTGTATGACAATCCGTCCAGCAATGTGGGCGTGGACGATCCTGACCCGACTCCGCCACGCAGCTGAGGTTGCGTGGAGATGAAAGGCCCGCCTGACCGGCGGGCCTTTTGCTTGGGGATGGCCGACGCGGTGCCGGCCAAGGGGCATTCCTCGTAGATCCACGCCATGCGTGGGGGGAGAGACACAGTGCCGACCAACGGTCGGCACCTACCAGGGCGGTCGGCGGTGGCACAACGAGCAGGTCCCAGTAGATCCACGCTATGCGTGGATGGGGGGCAATGGATTCCTGCCAACAAAAAAGCCGCTGCAGGGCAGCGGCTTCTCGCGTCAGGCGGCGCCGTAGCGCCAGCGGGTCAGAGGTCGACCCGGCGGGCCTGCATGAACTTGTTGCCCCAGTAACCACTGAGTAGGGTGTCCACGCGCACGTCCTTGCCCGAGCTGGGGGCGTGCAGGAAGCGACCGTCGCCGACATAGATGCCGACATGGTCGACGCGGCCCTTGCGGCCGAAGAACACCAGGTCACCGGCAGCCAGCGCGGTGCGGTCGTTGATCAGTTCGGCGTTGTCATCGTGGGCCATCTCGCGCGAGACGCGCGGCAGCTCGATGCCCAGGGCCGAACGGAACACATAACCGACCAGGCCGCTGCAGTCGAAACCGCTGTCCGGGTTGCTGCCACCCCAACGGTACGGGGTGCCCAGCAGGGTCATCGCGCGGCGCAGCAGCGACTGCACCTTGCCGTTGTCGGCGGCGGTACCGACAACGCTGCCATTGGCGGCGCTGCTGGTGTCGTAGTTGGCGAGCAGGCGGCTGAGGTCGCCGGCCACCACGGCCGAGCGGTCCATCAGCGGAATGGTGTCGTTGGCGGCCAGGTGCGGCAGCAGGGCGGCCAGCGTGGCGCTGGCGGCGGCATCGACGCGGCTGCGCTGCGGAGCGGCAGCCTCGGCCTTGGCGGCCGGTCGGGCGGCGCTCTCGGCCACCGGGGCCGGGGGCACATCGGAACGGTTCGGAGCAGTCTGCGACCAGGCCGGAAGGCTGGTCAGGCACAGTGCCAGGCCAAGCAACAACGGGCGGGCACTGCGTGAAGATACGGAAGTCTGGCCTTCGCTTTTCAGGTCGTCAGTCGTCACGCGTCGGTCACAGGAAAAAAACGATGGGGCATCATGCCCTGTAAAACCGCCGATAAGTTAAAAATTCCGTTAGTAAAACGTTATTTCAGTAGTGATTTACGTCACAGTTTTGAACATATCGCCTGTTCATTTTAGCGAAGGACGCGTTTCGCCCCTGTGTAGTGGTCTTTCCAGTAGGGGCCGCTGAGCGAGTCGAGGCGTACCGTCCCGCCGGTACTCGGCGCGTGCACGAAACGCCCCTCACCTACATAGATGCCGACATGGGTGACGCTGCCTCGGCTGCCAAAGAACACCAGATCGCCGGTGGCCAGGCGCTGCGGATCGATCTTCGGGCCCTGTACGGCGGCCAGGTCGCGCGAGGTGCGCGGCAGTCGCAGGTCCAGCATTTCGCGATAGACATAGGCGACCAGGCCGCTGCAGTCGAAGCCCGAATCCGGGGTGTTGCCGCCATAGCGGTAGGGCGTGCCGACCAGGCTGATGGCCCGCATCAGCACCGAGTTGGCGGCCTCGGGGTTGTCCGGCACGGTCTTCGGCCAGTTCGCCGTCGGCGGGGGCGGCGCCGGGCGGGTGGCCTTGCCGCCGCCACAGGCGGTCATCAACACGGGCAGGGCCAGCAGCAGGGCCGGGGCGAGAAACCGGCGCGGGCCGGACGAAACTGGCGTGATGTGCATGATCTCCGGATAATGCGCCACCTTGGATTGGCCGTCATGATGGCGGCGTCCCCGCCGGGCGACAACCCGCCCCAACCCGCCTGCCTCCGGCAGATCCAGACAGAGTTGCGCATGAAGATCGAAAAAGACCGCGTTGTCCGCTTCCACTACACCGTTTCCGAAGTCGGCCAGGAGCCGATCGAGTCGTCCAAGGACCGCGGCGAGCCGCTGGCGATCCTGATCGGCCACGGCAACATCATCCCGGGCCTGGAAAACGCCATGATGGACAAGGAAGCCGGCGCGACCTTCAACGTCGACGTCAAGGCGGCCGATGCCTACGGCGAGCGTCGTGAAGGCCTGTCCCAGCGCGTGCCGAAGAAGCACTTCGGCAACACCAAGCTGGCCCCGGGCCAGCAGGTCGTGCTGCAGACCAACTTCGGCCCGCGTGCGGTGACCGTGCAGAAGGTCGGCATGAGCGTCGTCGACGTCGACCTGAACCACCCGATGGCCGGTAAGGACCTGCACTTCGACGTCGAGATCGTCGACGTGCGCGAAGCCGGCAAGGAAGAGATCGACCACGGCCACGTCCACGGCGACGGTGGTCACCAGCACTGATCGCAGCGCGATCGTGATGGATGCAGCGGCCCGCTTCGGCGGGCCGTTGCGTTTCTGGAACACGGCGCGGCCATCCATGGCGTACGGGCCGGCGGCATAATGGCGGACCTGCCTGACGGACGCCCCGTGAACGCCGCTTCTCCTTCCCTGCAGCCGGTCGCTTCCGGCGAACGCATCGCCGTGCTGGACGTGCTGCGCGGTGCCGCGCTGCTGGGCATCCTGCTGATGAACATCGAGGCCTTCAGCGGACCGCTGGACCTGGCCTTCACCGGCATCGACGTACATTGGAAGGGCATCGACTACTGGGCCGATGCCTTTGTGTACGTGTTCGTGCAGGGCAAGTTCTTCACCCTGTTCTCGCTGCTGTTCGGCGCCGGCTTCGCGGTGATGGCGCAGCGCGCTGAGGCCGCCGGGCGCGACTTCACCCCGTTCTACCTGCGCCGCAGCGCTGGCTTGCTGCTGATCGGCCTGTGCCACGCGCTGCTGGTCTGGTCCGGCGACATCCTGGTGATGTACGCGTTGGTCTCGTTGCCGTTGCTGGCCTGCCGCGAGGCGCCGCGCAGCTGGCTGCCGTGGATGGGCGTAATCGTCTATCTGGGCGGCGTTGCGCTGATGCTGCTGGTGGGCGCGATGGTGTCGATGGCTTCGGCCGAAGAGGTGCGGGGCATGCTTGCCGAGGCGCAGCAGAGCATCGACCTACAGCGGCAGGTGTACGGGCAGGGCAGCTGGGCGCAGGCCACTGTGCAGCGCCTGAGCGAGTTCGGCACCTCGATGGGCGCGCTGCTGATCACCGGCCCGGAAGTGCTGGGCATGTTCCTGATCGGCAGCTGGTTCGCCGCCAGCGGCGCGTTGGCGACGCCGGAGCGCTTTCCGCGGCTGTACGCGGTGCTGCGTTGGGGGGCACTGCCGCTGGGCCTCGTGGTCACGCTGCTGGGTATTGCCTGGAAGCCCTATCTGGCGCCGGGTGCCTACGGCCTGCCGGCGACGGCGGCGATGGCGCTGGTGACGATCGGTGGCCTGCCGATGTGCCTGGGTTACCTCGCGTGGATCGTGCATTGGCGTGCGCGGTTGGCCTGGCTGGCACCGGTCGGGCGCATGGCGCTGACCCACTATCTTGGTCAGTCGCTGCTGTGTACCTGGACCTTCTACCACTATGGCCTGGGCAGGTTCGAGATGATGCCGCGCAGCGTGCAGCTGTTGTTCGCGCTGCTGCTGTTTGCCGCGCAGGTGGTCTTCTCGCACCTGTGGCTGCGCCATTTCCGCTTCGGCCCAATCGAGTGGGTATGGCGTGCGATGACCTATCGGCAGTGGCCACCGATGCGGCGCAGGACGGAGCAGGGGTGAGCGATGGGCGCGCATGCGCTGAGCTGATCGGCCGCGCGCCCGCGCATCCTCACGTCTGGCTTGCAGCGGGGCATGGCATGCTCGGCATCAGCATGAGCGCCGGCACCGGCCAGCTGATCGCCGATCTCGTCTGCGGCCGCACGCCAGCGATCGATCCTGCCCCTTACCGACCCGAGCGATTCCGATGAGCACTGCACCTTATGATTACGACCTGATCGTCCTTGGCGGCGGTTCCGCCGGCCTGGCCGGTGCCATCCGTGCAGCGCAGCATGGCAAGCGCGTGGCGATGCTGGAACCGGGCGAACTGGGCGGTACCTGTGTCAATGTTGGCTGCGTGCCGAAGAAGGCGATGTGGCTGGCGGCCGATCTGCACGAGCGCATCGGCCTGGCCAATGCGATGGGCTTCGATGTCGAGGCACGCCCGGCGCTGTCGTGGAAGGAGCTGGTGATCCATCGCCAGGCCTACATCACCAACATCCACACCAGCTACCACAAGCGCCTGGATGAAACCGGCGTGGTGCGCATCCCTGCGCGCGGCCGTCTGCTCGATGCGCATACCGTGGCCTGCAGTGACGGCGTGCATTACAGCGCCGAGCACATCCTGATCGCCACCGGCGCGCATCCGCTGCGCCCGGATATTCCCGGCGCTGAACTGGGCCTGGTTTCCGATGACTTCTTCGATCTGCGTGCGGCACCGGCCGAGGTGGCGATCATTGGTGGCGGCTACATCGCGGTGGAACTGGCCGGGTTGCTGCAGGCGCTGGGCAGCAAGGTGAGCCTGCTGGTGCGGGGCAAGCGGTTGCTGGAGCGCTTCGACTACGAGCTGACCGACCAGCTGGCCGAGAACCTGAAGCAGCAGGGCGTGCGGATCCACTTCGACTATCGCCTGCGCGAACTGCAGCGCGATGGCGAGCGCGTGCGTGCGTTCGGCCATGACGGCCCGATCGACAGCGTGTTCGATGCGGTGTTCTTTGCCACCGGCCGCCGCGGCAACAGCCGTGATCTGGGCCTGGAAGCGCTCGGCATCGGCATTGGCGAGCACCAGCAGGTGCAGGTGGACGAATGGCAGACCACCTCTGTGCCGAGCGTGCACGCGGTCGGCGACATCGCTGGCAAGGTCGGCCTGACCCCGGTGGCGGTGGCCGCTTCACGGCGGCTGATGGACCGCCTGTTCGGTGGACGTCCGCAATCGAAGATGGATTACGAGAACGTGGCCAGCGTGGTGTTCTCGCATCCGCCGCTGGGTGCAGTGGGCATGAGCGAAGAGGAAGCGCGCGCGCGTTTTGACCAGGTGAGCGTTTACCACAGCCGTTTCCGCCCGATGCTGCAGGCGCTGGCCAACGGCACCCAGCGCAGCCTGTTCAAGATGGTCTGCGCGGGCCCGGAGGAGCGCGTGGTGGGTATCCACCTGCTGGGCGAAGCGGCCGACGAGATCCTGCAGGGCTTCGCGGTGGCGGTGAAGATGGGCGCAACCAAGGCCCAGTTCGACGACACCGTGGCGATCCACCCGACCTCGGCCGAGGAAGTGGTGCTGATGCGCTGAGCCCGCAGTTGTAGAGCCGAGCCCACGCTCGGCTGCTTTTCGCCCAGGCTTGGCGAAGCCGAGCGCAGGCTCGGCTCTACAGGGCACCGGGGGCGCCCGTGCGACAATGGGCGCCCCCACGCCTTACCGGGCCGCTCTGCGCGGCCCGCCGTCGTCCTGATGTCCACGCCCGCTTCCCGCATCGCTACGGCTTCCCCCCGCATCGCGCTGGGGGGTATCGGCCTGGCTGCGATCGGCGCCATTGCTGCTTCCGGCAAGGCCATCATCGTCAAGCTCGGCCTGCGCCACGGCGTGGATGCCACCACGCTGCTCGCCCTGCGCATGCTGATGGCGCTGCCCTTGTTCGCGTTGATGGCCTTGTGGGCCGCGCGCCGGGCCACACCGCTGTCCTGGGCCGACCGCGCCCGCGTGCTGTGGCTGGGCTTCACCGGCTATTACCTGTCCAGCCTGCTCGATTTCCAGGGCCTGCAGTACATCAGCGTGACGCTGGAACGGCTGATCCTGTACTTGAACCCGACCCTGGTGCTGCTGATCAACGTGCTGCTGGCGCGCCAGCGGCCGGGACGCTGGCAGATCGGCGCGCTGGTGCTGAGTTACCTCGGCGTGCTGCTGGCCTTCGGGCACGACCTGCAGCGCGAGGGCGGCCAGATCATCGTCGGCAGCCTGCTGGTGCTGGGCAGTGCGCTCAGCTACGCGCTGTACCTGTTCGGCAGCGGGCAGGTGGTCGCGCGCATCGGTGCAGTGCGGCTGACGGCCTATGCCAGCTGCGTGGCCAGCGTGCTGGTGCTGCTGCATTTCGCGGTGACCCATCCGCTGCCACTGCTGTGGCAGGCACCGGCGCCGGTACAGTGGCTGTCGCTGGTCAATGCCACTGTCTGCACGGTGCTGCCGGTGCTGGCGATCATGTTGGCGGTGCAGCGCGTGGGTTCGTCGCTGGCCGCACAGGTCGGTATGCTGGGCCCTGTTTCCACCATCGTGATGAGCCTATGGCTGCTCGACGAACCGATGGGGCCGGCACAGATCGCCGGCACCGTGCTGGTGCTGATCGGCGTTCTGCTGGTGACCCGCCTGCGGCGCTGACGCCGGAGCAGGCGCGTGCGCGCATCCTGGCGGTGATCCGCGCGATCCCGGCGGGGCAGGTGATGGGCTACGGCCAGGTGGCGATGCGCGCGGGCCTGCCCGGGCGTGCACGCCTGACCGCGCGCATCCTGGGCCAGAACGACGACCCGGACCTACCCTGGCACCGCGTGCTGCGCTCGGATGGGCGCATCGCCATGGAAGAAGGGTCGGCGGGCTGGCGCGAGCAGTCGCAGCGGCTGCGTGCCGAGGGCGTGGTGGTTGAGAACGGCCGGGTGCAGATGCCCACGACCGATCCGGCGGTAGCGCTGGATGCTGCCGTATGGGGGCCGGGCTGAGCGCCGCTGGCGACTGAACAGGCCGGACCTGCGGGTCGCCAACAAGGCGCGGTGCTGCGGCTATGATGGAGGTCGTTCCATGCCGGTGCTCCCATGTTCCCGCGACTGCCAACCGTCACCAAGGCCCTGCTGATCGCCAACGCGATCCTGTTCCTGCTGCAGCAGCCGTTCCTGCTCGGCATGCAGACCTTTGAGCCGTTCATGCTGCAACCGCTGCAGCAGGGCTTCGATGCGTTCTCGCCGGGTGGCAACTTCCAGCCTTGGCAGCTGCTGACCTATGGCTTCCTGCATGGCAGCTTCGGCCACCTGTTCTTCAACATGCTGGCGGTCTTCATGTTCGGTGCGCCACTGGAGCAGACCTGGGGCGAGAAGCGCTTCCTGCTGTATTACCTGGTCTGCGTGGCCGGTGCCGGTGTCTGCCAGCTGCTGGTGGGTACGCTGCTGGAGAACCCGGCCACGGTGCTGGGTGCCTCTGGCGGCGTGTTCGGCCTGCTGCTGGCCTACGGCATGCTGTTCCCGAACCAGCGGGTGATGCTGCTGTTCCCACCAATCCCGATGAAGGCGCGCACCTTCGTGATCCTGTTCGGCGTGGGCGAACTGGTGCTGGGCATGACCGGCTGGCAGCCGGGCGTGGCCCACTTCGCGCACCTCGGCGGCATGCTGTTCGGCTGGTTGCTGATTCGCTACTGGCGCGGGCAGCCGCCGTTCAACAAGCGCCGACCGCCCGGCCCACCGAAGCGCCCGAACCATCTGCGCAGCGTCAAATGATCCGAAGGATCATTTGACGCTGTAGGTGCCGACCGTTGGTCGGCACGCCTTCTCCCACGCGGGTAGGTGCCAACCTTGGTTGGCACGCCCTCACAGATCCTGCAACACTACCTGCGCCGCATTGTGACCTGGCGCGCCGGTCACGCCGCCCCCGGGATGTGTTCCCGACCCGCACAGATACAGGCCGGGCAGGGCACCACGATAGCCAGCCTGGCCAACCATCGGCCGTGCCGAGAACAACTGGTTGGCACTGAGCGCTCCGTGGAAGATGTCGCCGCCGATCAGGCCGAAGGTGCGCTCCAGATCCAGCGGTGACAGCACCTGGCGGCCCAGTACGCTGCCAGCGAAACCCGGCGCATACCGTTCAACGGTGGCGATCATCAGATCGGCCACCGTTTCACGATGATCATCCCAGTGACGCCCGCCGGGCAGCACGGGCGCCACGTGCTGGCAGAACAGGCTGGCGACGTGCTTCCCCGGCGGCGCCAGCGAATCGTCCAGCGTGCTGGGAATGAGCATTTCCACGATTGGTTCGCGTGACCAGCCATTGCGACGCGCATCCAGCCAGGCACGGTCCATGTAATCCAGGCTTGGGGCCATGATGATGCCGGCGCTGAGGTGATCGCCGGGACCGGGCAGAGCGCGGAAGTCCGGCAGCTGCGACAGCGCGACATTCATCCGGAACGTGCCGGAACCGCAGCGCCAGTTCGCCATGCGTTCGCGCGTTGCGTCCGGTACCTGCTCCGGTGCCAGCATCTGCTCGTACAGCAGCTTTGGATTGACGTTGGCGATCATCGCGCGTGCGCGCAGGATTTCGCCGTTGGCCAGCGCCACGCCCACGACACGACCCTGCTCGATCAGCAGGCGTTGCACACCGGCATCCACGCGCAGCTCAGCCCCGGCCTCCCGCGCGGCAGTGGCGATGGCCTGGCTGATCGCGCCCATGCCACCGATCGCATGGCCCCACGCACCTTTCATGCCATTGCACTGGCCGAACACGTGGTGCAGCAGTACGTAGGCACTGCCCGGTGTATAGGGGCTTGCGTAGTTGCCGACGATGCCATCGAAGCCGAACAGCGCCTTGATCGGCTCGCTTTCGAACCAGCGGTCCAGGTACTCGGCCGCCGACAGCGTGAAAAGGTCCAGCAGCTCCTGCCGCAGCGAGGCATCCAGCGTGGCCAGTTCACGACCGAGGCGGCCCATCTGCCACAGGGCGGGCAGCGCACGCCAACCGCCTGCTGCACCCAGGTCCGGCGGCGCGCGCAGGGCCCAGGCGCGCAGCACATCAGCGAAGATCTCCAGGCGCGCTTCGTATTCGGGTAGCCGCTGTGCATCCCGCTCGGAGAACTTCGCGACCCCGGCCTGGGTGCGGCCCGGTGCGGACAGCAGGTAGCGGCCGTCCGGCAATGGCAGGAAGTTGTTGGCCGGGCGACTGATGATGCGCAGCCCATGCGCATGCAGCTGCAGGTCGTCGATTACCTTTGGTTGCAGCAGCGACACCGTGTATGACGCCACCGAGTTGCGGAACCCGGGGTGGAATTCCTCGGTGACCGCCGCGCCGCCGAGAACGCCACGACGTTCCAGCACCAGCACCTTCTTGCCAGCGCGTGCGAGATAGGCCGCGCAGACCAGGCCGTTGTGGCCGCCACCGATGATGATCGCATCCCAGGACATCAGCACCTCGGAGAAAGGGGACGGAGGGGATTAAGTCGCAATCCGCATCTGCGCACAGGGGGGAAGAAACGACTTAATCCCCTCCGTCCCCTTTTTTGATTGCCGCTTCGATGGTGGCGATGTCGATCTTCTTCATCGGCATCATCGCATTGAAGGCGCGCTTGGCCAGTGCCTTGTCCTGGCTGGTCACCGCTTCGATCAGCATGCGTGGGCTGATCTGCCAGGAAACGCCCCATCGGTCCTTGCACCAACCGCACTGGCTCTCCTGTCCGCCGTTGCTGACGATGGCGTTCCACAAGCGGTCAGTCTCGGCCTGGTCCTCGGTCTGGATCTGGAAGGAGAAGGCTTCGCTGTGCTTGAACGCGGTGCCGCCGTTGAGGCCGACGCAGGGGATGCCGCAGACCGTGAATTCGACGGTCAGTATGTTGCCCTCCCTGCCGTCCGGGTAGTCGCCCGGGGCGTGGTGGACAGCGGTCACCGCGCTGTCGGGAAAGGTGTTGGCATAGAAGGTGGCGGCCTCGAGCGCGCCGTTGTCGTACCAGATACAGATCGTGTTCTTGTGTGCCATGTCCGGCTCCACGTTGGACGAAGCCGCAGCGATAGCACGCGCAGTGTTAACCCGGGATCGTGCTGCACCCGCAAAAAAAGAGCGCCCGAAGGCGCCCTTTGTACTACCAGTGCGGCCGCGGGCTCAGCGCCAGACCTTGATCTGGTCGGCTTCGCTGCGCTGCATCGGCTGCCCGGCCTTGCAACTGAAGGTGGCACCGAACGCCGGCAGGTTGGCCAGCGTGCCGTTGCTGCGCCACAGGCCCGGTGCGCGGATGTCGGCGGTCAGGCGGCGCGCGGCCTCGTTCGGCGACAGCTGCTGTACCCACAGTGCCGACCAGGCGCGGAAGAAGCCCTGCTGCTGTGCCTGCTTGGCCTTCGGTTCCTGCGCGGTATACGCCGCCCAGGCCAGTTCCAGGCCGGCGATGTCGGCCAGGTTCTCTTCCTGGGTCAGCGTGCCGTTGACCTTGGCACCCTTTACGCCCGGGAAGTCGTAGGCGCTGTACTGCGCGGCCACGCGATTGCCGAGCAGGGTCCAGGCGGTCTTGTCGGCCGGGGTCCACCAGCTGCGCAGTTCGCCCTTGGCATCGACCAGCGCGCCCTTCGCATCGATCGCACGGGTCAGCTCGTGGCCGACCAGTCCACCGAAGCTGCCGAACTTGTCGGCGGCGTCGGCCTTGGCGTTGAACACCGGGCCCTGCAGGATCGCGGCGGTGACGATCAGGCGGTTCTGCGCCAGGTCGTAGGCCAGCGACGGCTGCTGCGGCAGCACGTCCCAGCGGCGGTCGGCATTGCCGTTGCCGATGCGCTTCATTTCCTCGCGGTGGCGCCAAGTCGATGCAATCAGCATGTTGCCACCAAACGAGCCGCGCCCCATCGGCTGCACGCTGTAGTCCAGGTCGCGCAGTGGAGTGCCGATCTCGATCTTCAGCGCAGCCAGCTTGGCCTGCGCTTCGGTCTTGGCTTCGGCACTCATCCAGCTGCTGTTCTTTACCGCCTCGATCTGTACTTCGCGCACCTTGTCGACGATCCATGCGGCCTGGCGACGATCTTCGGCCGACAGGTAGCGGGCGGCGTACTCGCGGCCGACCATCGGGCCGGCGGCCACATTGATTGCATCCAGCACGGATTCCCAGCGCTGCGGCGGCAGCGTCTGGCCACGCAGCACACGGCCACGGAATTCGAACTCGGCGTCGCGGTAGGCCTTGGACAGGTACGGCGCCATCGAGTCGCCCACGCGCCAGCGCAGGTAAGCTTTCCACTGCTCCGGCTTGAGCTTGGTGACCATGCCATCGAGCTGCTTGAACAGGCCTGGGTCGGCCAGCGAGACCAGGTCATCGTCCACGCCCTGTGCCTTCAGGAACGCGTCCAGCTGCAGGTTGCGGTAGCGGCTGTTGAGCTCCTTGGTGGAGATCGGCGCGTAGTTGTTGAACGGGTTGTTGATGCCGGCCAGCGACTGCGCGTTGCGCGCCAGCTCGGTCTCCAGCGCGATCACCGCCTGCGATTCGGCATCCAGCTTGGCCGCCGGGGTGCCGGTCAGCGCCAGGATCTGCTTGACGTAGTTGCGGTAGCGGCCCATCAGCGCCACGGTATCGGCGTCGGTGCGGGTATAGAACGCCGGATCCGGCAGGCCCATGCCGCCCTGCATGAAGTAACCGATGTGGCGGTCCAGTGCCTTCAGGTCGACGTCAGGGCCGAAGTTGAAGGCGACGGGGATGCCCACCTGGTGCAGCGCGGCGATCGAGGCCGGCACATCCTTGGCCTTCTTGATGGCGTTGATGCGAGTCAGCAGCGGGGCGATTGGATTGGAACCGTCCGCTTCCACGGCGGCTTCGTCAAGGCCGCTGGCCCAGAAGTCACCCAGCAGCTTCTGCACGTTGCCCTGCGGCGACTTCATCGCGGCATCGAGCAGGTCGCGCTGCTGCTGGCGGCTGCGGTCGACCAACTGGCCCAGCGCGGTCGTGGCGCCGGTCTGCGGCACCGGGTTGGCCTTCAACCAGCCTGCATTGGTGGTGTTATAGAAGTCGCTGCACTGGGCGCTGACGGCCGGGGCGCGTGCGGCCTTCTTCTTGGCGGCGGCAAACGCATCGTGGGTCGGGACCAGAGTCGCCAGGCTGATGCCCAGGGCGATGGCAAGCGGACGGAAGTTGGGCATGTGGAACGAATCCGTGATGGATTGAGGGCGCGCGCACTATAGCAAGCCGGGCATGGGCGCGGCATGCACGCATCACGGTGGCTCCGCCGAGCCGTGCGCCGACCAAGGTCGGCATCTTCCAACGGCGTGGGCCATGCGTGGATGACGGGCGCTGTGAAAAACAAAGGCCCGGGAATTCCCGGGCCCTTGCAGGTACGCCGCAACGTCAGCCGTTGCTTACCAGATCACCACCTGCTGCTCGCCGGTGCGGGCCATCGGCGAACCGGCCTTGCACTGGAACGCGGCGGCGAAGGTCGGCAGGTTCGACGGCGCACCCATGGCCCGGAACTGCGCCGGGGCGTGCGGGTCGGTGGCCAGGCGGACCTTGGCGTTTTCCGGGGTGTACTTGGTGCGCCACACGGTGGCCCAGTTGAAGAAGAAGCGCTGGTCTCGGGTGAAGCCATCGACCTTCGCATCTTCCTTGCCGGCGGAGGCCTTCTGCAGGGCGTCGTAGGCGGTGGCCAGGCCACCCAGGTCGGCGATGTTCTCGCCCAGGGTCAGGTGGCCGTTCACGGCCTGGCCGTCCACCTTGTACTGGTCGAACTGCTTGACCAGCTTGCCGGTCAGGCCTTCGAAGTTCTTCTTGTCGGCCGGGGTCCACCAGTCTTCCATGTTGCCGGTCGGCCCGAAGCGCGCACCCTGGTCGTCGTAGCCGTGGGTCATCTCATGACCGATCACCGCACCGATGCCGCCGTAGTTCAGCGCGTCGTCGGCCTTCGGATCGAAGAACGGCGGCTGCAGGATGGCGGCCGGGAACACGATCTCGTTCTGCAGCGGGTTGTAGTAGGCGTTGACGGTCTGCGGGGTCATGCCCCACTCGGTCTTGTCCACCGGCTTGCCGATCTTGGACAGGTTGAACTTGTAGTTGAACTCGTTGGCCGCGCGCACGTTGCCGAGGAAGCTGTCGCGCTGGGTCTGCAGGCCCGACCAGTCGCGCCACTTGTCCGGGTAACCGATCTTCGGGGTGAAGGTCTCCCACTTGGCGATGGCCTTGGCCTTGGTTTCCTCGCTCATCCAGCTCAGGCCCTGGATGCGGTCCTTCAGCGCGGCGGCCAGGTTCTTCACCAGTTCTTCCATCTTCGCCTTGGCTTCCGGCGAGAAGGCAACCTTCACGTACAGCTGGCCGAAGGCTTCACCGGCATCATTCTCGATGGTGCCCAGCACGCGCTTCCAGCGCGGCTTCTGTTCCTTCTGGCCGTTGAGGGTCTTGCCGTAGAACTCGTAGTTCTCCTGCACGAAGGCGTCAGCCAGGTACGGCGAGGCACTGTCCACGGTGTGGAAGCGCAGGTAGGCGCGCCACACCGACGGGTCGGTATCGCCCAGCGCCTTGCTCACTTCCTCATGGAAAGCCGGCATGGCCAGCGAGAACTTCTCCGGTGCGGCCACGCCCTGCGACTTGAAGAACTCGGTCCAGCTGAAGTTCGGGGTCAGCTTGTCGGCGTCGGCCAGGGTGACCGGGTTGTAGTACAGCTCGACGTTGCGCGACAGCTCGACGCGCGACTTGGAAGCCTTGGCCAGGCGGGTTTCGAACTTGACCACGTCCTCGGCCTGCTTGGCCGCGTCGGCCGCGGCGACGCCGGACAGCTCCAGCACCTTGGCGACGTGCGCCTGGTAGGCCTTCAGCTTGTCGGCGTTCTTGGCATCGGTGTAATAGGTGGTATCCGGCAGGCCCAGGCCGCCCTGGCTGGCGTAGGCCATGTTCATGGCCGAGTTCTTGAAGTCCGCTTCGGCACCGAAGCCGAACAGGACGTTGTCACCCTTGGCGGCGCTGGTGCGCAGGTAGTTGGCGATCGCTGCCTTGTCCTGCAGGCCGTCGATCGCCGCCAGGTCCGCCTTCAGCGGCTCGATGCCCTGCGCGTTGATCTTCGCTTCGTCCATGCCGGTCGCCCACAGGTCGCCGACGATCTTCTCGATGTGGTTCGGGTTCTTGACCTGCGCGACCTGTTCGGCCAGCTGGTGCTGCACGGCCACCGAACGCTCGTCGAGGATGGTGAACGCGCCCCAGCTGGTGCGGTCGCCCGGGATTTCGTTGGCGGCCAGCCACTTGCTGTTGACGTAGTCGCCAAAGGCGGTGCAGGCGTCCTTGGTGGTGTCCAGGTCGCTCGGCTGGAAGGCGTTGTAGGCCGGCAGCTTGCTCTCGTCCAGCTTATAGGTGGCTTCGGCAGTGGCCGGGGCGGAGGCGGCGGCGTCCTTGGCCGGGGTTTCAGTCTTGCCGCAGCCGACCAGCGCGGCCGAAACGGCCAGGGTCAGCAGCACGATCTTGGGAGTACGGGTCACTTGAATGGCCTCCGGGCCGAGTGAGTCAGGGAGTGGCCGCAGGTGCGACCGTGGGCCGAACGATACGCCGCCGGCCAGACCTGCAAGGGTGTCGAAGGTCATGTCCCCGCGCAAGGGCCAGAACGTGCAAGGGCGCCCGCCGGGCGCCCCTGCTGTAGGCCGGTAACGCTTACAGGCCGCCGCCGCCGCAGCCTTTGCCCAGGTAGTCGTCTATCAGCTGCAACTGGTCGGCCATGATGCGGCGCGTCCAGGCCGGCCCGTGGGCGTAGTCGGCGATGGCGTGGAACTCGACCGGCTGGCCGGAACCTTTCGCCTTGTTCACGAACCACTCCGACTGTTCGATCGGCACCGTGCGGTCGCGATCGCCGTGGTAGACCATCAACGGGATCTTCATCTCGCCGGCCTTGTCCACCGGGTTCAGGCCGGCCACCGTGGGGGCCTGGGCCTGGCGGAAGAATGGGTTGGTATAGAAGCGCGACCAGATCTTCTTGATATCCGAGACGCCGGCGCCGGCAATGGCGCATTTGTACAGGCCGTTGGGGCGCACCGAGGCCGCAAACGCCGAATAGCCGCCATAGGAGAAGCCGAACATGGCGATGTGGCCGGGGCGGGCGATCTTCTGGTCGATCATCCACTGCGCGCCGTCGTCCTTGTCATCCTGCATCTTCTGGCCCCACTCGGCGTCACCGGCCATCCACAGCTTGCGGCCCCAGTCGGCCGAGCCACGGAACTGCGGGCGCAGCACCGCCATGCAGCGCGATGCCATCAGCGGGACCCACATCGAGCCATCGAAGTCCATGCCATCGCGCGCCCAGGGCCCGCCGTGCGGATGCACGACCGCCTTCCAGGGGCCGGCGCCGCACAGCTCGGTGCTGGGCGTGGTGAGGAATGCAGGAATGTCCAGCCCGTCGCGTGCCTTGTAGTAGACCAGCCGGGTCTGGCCCAGCGCGGCAGGCTGGATCTGCGGGTAGGTCTTCGCCAGCAGGGTCAGCTTGCCGTCGTGCAGCAGGTGGTATTCGGGCGGATTGGAAGGCCCGGAGGTAACGACCAGCACGTTGGAAAGGTCCGCCGTGTAGTCGACGATGCGCAGGCTCACGCCGGTATCGTAGTTGGCGGTGAAGCGCTGGCCGTTGGCGGTATCGACCATCGCCAGCGGTTCCTGGGTGATGCCCAGGGCCTGGCGCAGGCCCTGGTCCAGCGCCTTCATGCGCGGCGAGGTCCACTGCATGTCGTCACCGCGCGGACCGGCGTAGCCGATGCCCATGATCTCGCCGAACGGCACCGCACCCTTGCGGAAGCGGTTGATCAGCATCGAACCGGCGTTGAACAGCTTGTGCTCGAACAGCACTTCCTTCTGCTTGCGCGCGCTGATGTCGTACTCATACACGATCGCCTTGTCGCGGCCGACATTGCTGAGCACGAAGGCGATGTTCGGGTCGTCGGCAAAGCCGATCACCTGGTTGACGTCGCGGTTCTTCACATAGGAGCGAAAGTGCTCTTCCCAGGTACCGGTGGCGGGCGACCGGAACTCGGTGGCGACGTAGGCACCGGTGCCGTCAACATCCTGGCGCAGGCGTGCGCGCAGCTCGCTGTCGAGGTCGGTGATGTAGCCGGCCACGCGCTCTTCGGTCTTCTGGATGCGCTGCGAGGTGAAGTTGCGCAGGTCGACCTTGTAGACGTCACCGGAGCTGCTGCCACTGCCGTTGACCACCAGGATGTGGTCCGGATCGTTGGGCAGGGTGTCCAGTACCGTGGCGTTGGCCAGGGCCTGCTCGAGCTCCTCGCTGCGGCTGCTGGCACGTGGCGGCGTGATCGGCTCCTTCCATTGCTTGCCTTCGATGTCGGTGATGAAGAACTTGCTGACGAAGGTCTTGGTCACCCGGTCCGCGCGCAGGTCGTAGGGCTGCCACAGCACCACCGCCAGCTGCCCGTTCTTGATGAACGACACGCTCTGGAACTTCATGCGGTTGGCGCCGATCACCGTTGGCGGCTTGTCCAGTGCATCGGTGCGCCACACCACGATCACGCGCTCTTCGCCATTGGCCCGCAGGCCGGCGATGTGCTGGCCATCCGGCGATAGCGACAGGCTGGAGATGGCGGGGAAGGCCGCCATCTGCTCAATGGTCGGAGCTTCGGGCTTGGCGTGCAGGGACGGGGAAACACTGGCCAGGGCCGCCAGCAACAGGGTTCGCTTCATTGCAACCTCGGAATGCAGTGGCAGCTGCCTGTGGAAAAGGCAGTGCCTGAAATGGAACCGCCGCCCCGAAGGGCGGCGGTTGCAGGGAGCAGGATCAGAACGAACGCGTGATGTTCAGGAAGTAGCTGCGACCGAAGTAGTCAAAGCCGCTGTACAACAGCGCGTTGCCGACGGTGCTGTAGACACCCTGGGAGATGGTCGGCGGCTTGCGGTCGGCGAAGTTGCGCACGCCACCGGTGACCGACCACTTATCCGCTTCATACTTCACCGAGATGGCCTGCAGGAAGTAGTTCGGGGTGTACAGCTTGTACGCCGAGGTAGCCGGATCGAAGTCACCCGGGTTGCGCTCCTCGTAGTACGCGTAGCTGTCCATCTTGTCGATCCAGTCCAGGCCGTAACGCACCTGCCAGTTCTTCCACTTGTAGCTCAGGTCCAGCGAGGCGGTGTTTTCCGGACGCGACAGCATGCCGTTGTAGTCCACCAGCGGATCGTCGGAGAAGACCTTGCTGGCCTGTTCCAGGTAGTGGGTGAACTGCAGCGTGGTGCGCAGGGTGCCCGGGCCGATTTCGCGGACATAGCGGGTGGTGAAGTCCAGGCCACGGACCTTGTCGGTGGACAGGTTGATGAAGCCGTTGGTCACCACCAGCTGGTTGTTGACCGGGTTGCGGGCCACCAGGCGGCACAGACCCGAACCGGAGGAGAAGTCGGCACTGCCGCTGTCATAGCAGCGCGACAGGATGTTCGCGCCGCCCGCGCTGTCGACGCCGTTCTTCACTTCGATGTCGAAGTAGTCGGCGGCGAAGGACAGGTCACCGAAGCCGCTGCCGAATTCTGGCTGGATCACCACGCCCAGGGTCTTGGCCTTGGAGGTTTCGGCTTCCAGGCCGGCCTCGGCACCACCCTGGGTGACCACGGTCACGCCCTGGGTGGCTAGGTAGTCCGGTGCCAGGCCCAGCGATGCGCAGTTCTGGTAGCGCGGCGAGCTCGGGTTGCGATCACCATACTCGTTGCAGGGGTCGGCACTGCTGCTCAGGAAGCCGGTGGTGCCGCCCAGGAACTGCTCGAACAGCGCCGGTGCGCGGTAGGAGGTGCCGTACGAAGCACGGAACGACAGCCACTTCACCGGCGTCCACAGCGCGCCGATCTTGTAGGTCTCATCCGAGCCGTAGGACTTGTAGTCGGTGTAGCGGCCGGACAGGTTGACCGTCAGTTCCTCGGCAGCGGTGACGCCGGACAGCAGCGGCAGTTCCAGTTCGCCGTAGGCCTCGAGCACCGAGTCCGAACCGCGGGTCGGGGTGGCGTTGGTCAGGTTGTACAGGTCGGCATTGATCGAGTACGGCGACGGGGTGTCGTCGATCCGTGCCTTGCGGTACTCGACGCCGAACGCGCCGCCGGCCGAGCCGTAGGGCATGTCGAACAGCGGGCCGTTGACGTTGAAGTTGACCGTGGTTTCCTTGTACAGCGTGTTGCCGGTGACCGGCACGAACACCCAGTCCTTCCAGTCTTGCGGCAGCTTGCCGCCGATGGTGTTGGTGTTCAGCGCCGGCGCGGCGATGCAGCCGTTGGAAGCGTCGCGGCAGACATAGCCACCCGCACCGTTGGAGACCACGTCCAGGCTCTGGCGCAGGCGGCTGGTCAGGAAGCTTTCAAAGGTGTAGTCGGCGTCGCTGCGGGCGTGCATGACGTTGAAGTCATAGTTCCACTCCGAGCTCAGGTGGCCACGCAGGCCGGCATTGAAGCGCAGGAAGTCGACGTTCTGCTTGTTGGTGTCGTTGCCGAAGCCGATGAACGCACGCACGCCCAGGTTCCTGCCGCTGGTCTGGTCGGTCGGGGCGCCGGCTACGCTGTCACGCAGGTTGGCCGGGATCAGCGGGCTGCCCACGGCGTAGTCCAGGGTCAGCTGGCGGTAACCGGTCTGGGTCGACTTGCGCTTGTTGCCCAGGAACTCGTAGTACAGCTCGGCATCACCCAGTGCATTGAGGTCGAAGCCGCCCTGGAAGTACAGGGTGTGGGTCTTGGTCGGCGAGATCAGCGACTCGTTGCGCATGGCCGGGTCGAAGGTGTCGCGGGTGTTCAGGTCCACGCCTTCGTAGCCGACCAGGCCGGTGGTGATCGCCGCGTTCGGGCGCCAGCGGTTGAAGCGGGTGCCGACGCCGCCCGGAGCGGCCACACCGGTACGGGTGTTGGTGCCGATGGTGTTCAGGGTGGTGCCGCCGGCATCGAGCGACCAGCACTTGGGCTTGCCGGTCAGCGGATCGATGAAGTCACCGCTGCCCCAGGAGTCGCCGGCCTCGATGTCACGGTACATGTCGGTCGGGCAGCCGCCTGCCCAACTGCGGTCGGCCAGGGTCAGTTCGTTGCGGGTGTAGTACTCATACGAACCGGAGAAGTGCGAGCGCTCGCCGGTGGAACCGAACATGATCGAGTAACGGCGCTCTTCACCGCCGCCACCGTCGGTGGCGTTGTGCTGCGCTTCGAAGGTGACACCGTCGACCTTGGTCTTGGTGATGATGTTGATCACGCCGGCCACGGCGTCGGAGCCGTAGATGGACGAGGCGCCGTCCTTCAGGATCTCGACGCGGTCGACGATCGAGTTCGGCAGCACGTTCAGGTCGGTCGAGCCGACCGAGCCGCGGGTACCGGCCGGCGATACGCGGCGGCCGTTGAGCAGGATCAGGGTGCGGGTCGGGCCAAGGCCGCGCAGGCCCAGGGTGTTGGCGCCCGGGCCGCCGTCGGTGACGTAGCCGCCGTAGGCGTTGTTGATCTGTGCCGCACCGGCGGTGACCGCCGTGCTCTGCAGGGCGGCGGTGGTCGAGTTGAAGCCGGCCAGGGTGGTTTCTTCACGGGTGACGACCTGCACCGGCGAAACCGAGTTGAACACGTCGCGGCTGATGCGCGAACCGGTGACGGTCACCGTGTCCAGGTTGGTGGCCTTCGACTTGGGCGCTTCCTCGGTCTGCGTCGTGCTGGAGGCGTCCTGGGCGATCGCCGGGGCGGCTGCGGCGAGCAGCACGGCAGAGGCGAGGGCGAAGCTCAGCGGATGCTTGCTGAGCGACTTGCGATTGATCATCTGAAATCCCCTTGAATCGAATGATTGCGTCGTACACCGGGACTGGTCCTTGTCGACGTCTCCGTGTGTCCCTTGCCCAGTGTCGGCAGCGTGCCGCCGCCCGGCGCTGGTACCGGCTTCACGTGCCGATGACTCGAGATTAACATCACATTAACCAAGGCTGTCAAGCATTCATGATGCAGTCATGGAGGTGTGATTGGTCAGCCGTGCTGACTGCGAGAACGCGCGTCGAAATCAACGTATCTGGTTGATCTGTATCGCATTGTCACCATTCCGTTCGAAAGTGACTTTTTTCTGAACGGGACGGTTCGGCCTGATCGTAGGCAAAAAAAAGGCCCCGCCGAAGCGGGGCCTGGTCCAGACACGCGGTCCGGAATACGACGGGATCAGAAGTCGTACTTGACCTGGGCCGAGATCTGACGGCCGTAGACGCTGTAGAAGCCGTCGTTGAACGGGGTCGATTCGTTGCCCGGGTAGTTGTAGCGCTGGCCTTCCGGCAGCTTGTTGAACACGTTGTTGACCATCAGCGACAGGGTCAGATCGTCCTGTGCCTGGTAGTTCAGGCTCATGTTGTACGTGGTGTACGAGCCCCACTTGCCGGCCTTGGCGCCGGAGGAGTGGACGTAGTCGTAGCTGCGGCCGGTGTAGGCCAGGTAGTTCGGGGTGCTGCCGACGTAGTTGGCGTACACGGTGGTGGTGAACTTGGAGATGGCCCAGCCCACCGACACGTCGCCGCGTACCTTGGCGAAGTTGTCGTAGTACCACATGTTGTACGGATCGCTCAGCAGGTCCAGCTTCTGCGCACCCGGCAGGGCCACCACTTCACGCTTGAGCATGTTGGTGTAGTTGCCGGAGAACATCAGCGAACCGAAGCGGCCCAGGTCCTGCTGGTACTTGGCACCGACGGTCACCGCTTCCAGGTTCTGGCTGGCCACGTTGAGCTTCGGGGTGTACACGCGGGTCAGGTTGCCACCGGCGTCGCGGGTCACCCAGTCGGTCACGTTCTGGCAGCTGGCCGAGGTGTTGTTCGGCAGGCCGTTGTGGCACTGGTACTCGGCCAGCAGCAGCTGGTCGGTGCTCAGGGTCTTGACCTCGTTCTTGATCTTCCAGTTGTAGTAGTCGACCGACAGCGAGAAGTTGCTCACCGGGGCCCACACCACGCCTGCGCTCCACACGTCGGCGGTGATCGGCTTCAGGTCCGGGTTGCCGGACTTTTCGCTGTACACCGAGGTGGTCTTGTAGAACGAGCAGGCTTCGTCACGCAGCGCGTAACCCATCTGGCTGCAGCGGTAGTAGTCGTTCTGGCCGGAGGCGAACGAGCCGCTCATGCCCTGGAAGGCATCGGACAGGGTCGGCGCGCGGAACGCGGTGCCGTACTTGCCGCGCAGCAGCAGGCTTTCCACCGGACGGTATTCCAGGCCGATGCTGTAGGTGGCCTTGTCGACGGTCTTGTCGGCGATCTTGAAGGCGTCATAGCGGCCCGAGGCGCTGATGGTCAGCGACTCGAACACCGGCATGCGCAGTTCGCTGGTCACCGCGTAGTTGCTGCGGTGGCCGGCACCGGCCACGGCGCTGGCGCCCCACGCGTTGCCATCGACGAAGGCCTGGTCGGGCGAGTAGTCCCAACCTTCGCTGCCGCCTTCCAGCACGACGGCCAGGCCGGCGTCGCCGCCCGGCAGGGAGAACAGCGAACCGTTGGTCACCTGCACGCGACCGAGGTTCTGCCAGGTCTTGCTGCGGTGGGTGCCATAGCCGGTGAAGCTGGCGAACTGGTCCGGGGTGATCGGCGAGTAGAAGGCGGTGTAGTTCGGGTTGTAGATGCCGAAGCCATCAGCAGTGGTGCCCAGGCGCGGGCCCAGCACGGTGTCGCCGAAGAAGCCTTCGATCTTGTCCTTCCAGCGCGCGAAGCGGTTCTGGTCCAGACGGTATTCGCCGCGGGTGAAGCTGGCGCTGTAGTCCCAGTCGCCGACCATGCCCTTGCCGCCCAGGGTGACCTGGTAGGAACGGCTCTCATCGGAGTTCAGGATGTTGTTGTAGTGGCCCGGGCCGATTTCTTCCGGCGCGAAGGCGCGCTGCAGGTTCACGACCTTGCCCAGGCCCTGGTCGTAGAAGCCGCCCATCACCGACTTGGTGCCCCACCACAGGGCGCTGGAGCCGGAGGTGAATTCGGTCTTTTCCTTGCTGTACAGCACGTCGGCGAACAGCTGGAAGTTGTCGTTCACGTCGAAGGTCATCGACGAGTAGAACTGGCCGCTGTTCTTGCCGTTCTTCAGGGTCTTGTAGCCGGCGCTGTACACCGAGCCGCACGATTCGCCAGATGCACGCTTGCCGACGGTGGTGGTGCCGTCGTACAGGCCTGCCACGTTGGCGCAGCGGGTCGGGTCCATCATGTACAGCTTGTTGTCGGCGTTGCCGATGACAGCAAAGTCGTTCGACGGCAACTGCGCGGTGTAACCGACCGGGTTGTTCTGCTTGGTGATGTCACGCTGGTAGCCCCAGATCGGGCTGCCGTTTTCGATCTGCACGTTGACCAGGGCGTGGAAGCGGTCGTCGAACGCGTTGAAGCCCTTGGCGGCGCTGAAGCGGATGTTGCTGCCACCACCTTCGGTGTAGGTACCGCCACGGATCGACATCGTGCCGCCGTCCATGCGTTCCTTCAGGATGATGTTGACCACGCCGGCGATCGCGTCCGAGCCGTACAGCGACGACTGGCCGCCCGGCAGGACTTCGATGCGCTCGACGATGTCGATCGGAATGCCGCTGATGTTGTTGAACGACTCGCTGCCGTTGTACAGCGCCGGATAGGAGAGCATCGGGCGGCCGTTGATCAGGTACTTGGTGTAGCCCGGATTCAGGCCGAACATGCCGGCGGCTTCGGCGCCCTGGGTGAACGCACCCGAGGTCTGGCCACCCTGCAGGCCGCCGGTGGTCAGCGATGACTGCTGCAGCACTTCAGCAACACTGCTGAAGCCGCGGGTCTGGATGTCTTCGGCGGTGATGGACATCACCGGGGTCTGGGTTTCGACCTGGGTCTGCGGGATCAGCGAACCGGTGACGGTGATCTTGTCCAGGTTGGTCGCCTTGTCCTGGGCCATTGCCGGGGCGGCGGCCATCAGAGCGGAAATCAGGGCGACGGCGAGCGTGTTGCGACGTGCGGTATTGCTGACGTGTTTCATGTAGTTCCAATGGAGAGCAAAAAACAAAAACGGCACTGCGCATGCGCCATCGCGCGGGCCGGAACAACGGGCTCCGCAGCTCAAAACAGTGCTGATCGAACGTAACATGAACTTAACAATCTGTGCACGGATCCGTCGCAATCCTGAATTTCAGTCAGGTTACGTCCAGCTTGTATGATGTCGGGTTATCCCCCTGACTCCGCCGGTGCTCGTTGTGAACAGTTCTCCCCGCCGTCCCCATGCCAGCCAGGTCCAGAAGGGACTTACGCCGCATGCCCGCATCCGCAATGTCATCGCGGTCGGTTCGGGCAAGGGCGGCGTCGGCAAGTCCACCACCTCGGTGAACCTGGCCGTGGCGCTGCAGCAGCTCGGTGCGCGGGTGGGCGTGCTCGACGCCGACATCTACGGCCCCAGCGTGCCGGCCATGCTGGGGCTGTCCGGCCGCCCGGAAAGCCCGGACAACAAGAGCATCGAGCCTCTGCGTGCGTTCGGCGTGGACACCATGTCGATCGGCTACCTGATCGAAGAAGACACCCCGATGATCTGGCGCGGCCCGATGGCCACCTCGGCGATGACCCAGCTGTTCAACGATACCCTGTGGGACGACCTGGATTTCCTGCTGATCGACCTGCCGCCGGGCACGGGTGACATCCAGCTGACCCTGACCCAGAAGATTCCGTTGGCCGGTGCAGTGATCGTCACCACGCCGCAGGACATCGCCACGCTGGATGCGAAGAAGGCGCTGAAGATGTTCGAGAAGGTCGAGGTGCCGGTGCTGGGCATCGTCGAGAACATGGCGGTGCACACGTGCAGCAGCTGCGGGCACATCGAGCACCTGTTCGGCGAGGGCGGCGGCGAGCGCATGGCCGCGCAGTACGGCGTGCCGCTGCTGGGGTCGCTGCCGCTGCAGATCGGCATCCGCGAGCAGGGCGATGCAGGCACGCCGATCACCGTGGCCCAGCCGGATTCGGCACCGGCCCAGGCCTACCGCCATGCCGCGCAGCGCCTGATCGAGGAAGTCGGCAAGCGCCCGCGGGCCTCGATCCCGATCCTGTCCTCGCTGCTGTAAGTGCTGGGGCAGGGGCCGCCGGCGCAGGCCGGCCCCCTGCTAGAATCCTCGCGCCCCCTCGTACCCCCAGGACAAAGCATGAGCATCAAGAGTGACCGTTGGATCCGCCGCATGTCCGAGCAGCACGGCATGATCGAGCCGTTCGAGGCCGGGCAGGTCAAGCAGGCCAACGGCCAGCGCATCGTCAGCTACGGCACGTCCAGCTATGGCTATGACGTGCGCTGCTCGCGCGAGTTCAAGGTGTTCACCAACATCAACTCGACGATCGTCGATCCCAAGCACTTCGATCCGGGCAGCTTCGTGGATATCGTCGGCGATGAGTGCATCATCCCGCCCAACAGCTTCGCGCTGGCGCGTACCGTGGAGTACTTCCGCATTCCGCGCGATACCCTGGTGGTGTGCCTGGGCAAGAGCACCTACGCGCGCTGCGGCATCATCGTCAACGTGACGCCGCTGGAGCCGGAATGGGAAGGCCACGTCACCCTGGAATTCAGCAACACCACGCCGCTGCCGGCGCGCATCTACGCCAACGAAGGCGTGGCGCAGATGCTGTTCTTCCAGGCGGCCGCCGATGACATCTGCGAGACGTCGTACCGCGACCGTGGCGGCAAGTACCAGGGCCAGACCGGCGTGACCCTGCCGCGGACCTGAAGATTGCAGGCGATTTGTAGAGCCGAGCCATGCTCGGCTTCAAGGCAGGGCAGCCGAGCATGGCCCGGCTCCACATGAAGGAAGGCGGCGCAATGCGCCGCCTTTCTTATTTGCCGCGACCGAACAGCATCGCGATGCCGACACCCACCAGGGCCACCGGCCACCAGGTCAGCAGCAGCTTGGACAGGTTCAGGTGCGTCCAGCCGAGATTGCTGGCGAGCATGAACAGGCCGATCAGGATCAGCAGGACGGCGGCAACGAGGTTGAATCGCATCGGGTCGGCGAAGGCTCAGGACAGGGCCGGATATCCTAGCCGTTCCTTCCAGTAGGCGACATGCTGGTCCAGCGCCGCCGGCTCGTAGCGGTGCGCCGGGCCGCTGCCCCAGACCGGGCCCGGCCAGGCCGGATCACCGTCATGGCGGCCGATCACATGGAAGTGCAGCTGGCGCACGATATTGCCCAGCGCCCCGATGTTGATCTTTTCCACCCCGTCGGAGCCCTTCAGGGCCTTGCAGGCGCGGTTGAGCTCGGTGCGCAGCTTGTCCTGCTGCTCGCCGTCCAGCTCGATCCACTCGGTGACCCCGGCCAGGCGCGGTACCAGCACCAGCCAGGGGAATCGTTCGTCGTTCATCAGCCGCACTTGCGACAACGGTCCTTCCGCCACCAGCACGCTATCGGTGGCCAGGCGTGAATCGAGTTCGAATTCGCTCATCCAAGATGCTCCGAGAAGAAGTCCAGGGTGCGTTGCAGCGCCAGGGCGGCGCTGTCTGGATCATACGCATGTCCGACCTCCCGGTTGAAGGCATGATCGGCCGGATAGACGTAGGTGGCCATCTGCGGCAGCTTCTCGCGGTGGGCCTGCACGGCTTCCGGTGGGATGCTGCGGTCCTGGGCGCCGAAGTGGAAGATCACCGGCGCCTTGGGTGTCTCATCAAGGAACTGGACGTTGCGGGCGCCGTAGTAGCTGACCGACGGCAGCCCCAGGCGCACTGCGGACAGCATCGCCACCGTGCCGCCCCAGCAGTAGCCGACGGTGCCCACCTTGCCGTAGGGGGCCAGCCGGGTGGCCGCCGCGCGGACCACTTCCAGCGCCCGCTCCATGCCCAGCGCGCCGACCCGTTCCAGGCCCTGCTTCACGCCGTCGGCGTCGTAGGGCAGCGCGTCCGGATCGGCGTCGGGGCCATCGAGCAGGTCAAAGAACGAGGGCGCCAGCACCGCATAGCCTTCCGCCGCGAAGAAGCGCTCGGCCACGCTGCGGATATGCGGATTGGCGCCGAAGATCTCCTGCACCACCACCAGGCCGCCGCGCGCGGTGCCTTCCGGCAGGGCCTGCCAGGCCCGTACCGGGCCGTGATGCGTATCCAGGGTGATCCACTCGGCCATCGTCATCTTCCTCGTTGCTGGAAACAGAACTGCATTGTCGGTGCTGCGCCGGTTAGCGCGGCGTCAGTGGCTGTGCCGTATCGGTCGGCTGGGCATTCAGAGCGCGGCCGCCAACCCCGGTATACTGGCGCCCTTTCAGGCCCCGGCCCCCAGGAACCCCTGCCATGGCGGCAGGGGCCCAGGCCCCCAGAGTCCCGCGATTTCCATGTCCCAGCTGAACCCCAAAGTCGGCTTCGTCAGCCTTGGCTGCCCGAAGGCCCTCGTCGATTCCGAGCGCATCCTCACCCAGCTCCGCTCGGAAGGCTACGACATCGTCCCGTCCTACGATTCGGCCGACGTGGTGGTGGTCAACACCTGTGGCTTCATCGATTCTGCGGTGACCGAGTCGCTGGACGCGATCGGCGAGGCGATGAACCAGAACGGCAAGGTGATCGTCACCGGTTGCCTGGGCAAGCGCCCGGAGCAGATCCGCGAGGCGTACCCCAACGTGCTGGCGGTGTCCGGCCCGCAGGATTACCAGAGCGTGATGGAAGCGGTGCATGAAGCACTGCCGCCCAAGCACGACCCGTTCGTGGACCTGGTGCCCGACTACGGTATCAAGCTGACCCCGCGGCACTACGCGTACCTGAAGATCTCCGAGGGCTGCAACCACAAATGCAGCTTCTGCATCATTCCGTCGATGCGCGGCAAGCTGGTTTCGCGCCCGGTCGACGAGGTGCTGCGTGAAGCCGAGCGCCTGGTGCGTGGCGGCGTGCGCGAGCTGCTGGTGGTTTCGCAGGACACCTCGGCCTACGGCGTGGACGTGAAGTACGCCGAAAAGATGTGGCGCGACAAGGCCTACCAGACCCGTTTGAAGGCGCTGTGCGAAGGCCTGTCGGAGCTGGATGCGTGGGTGCGCATGCACTACGTCTACCCGTATCCGCACGTGGATGAAGTGGTGCCGCTGATGGCCGAGAACCGCATCCTGCCGTACCTGGATATCCCGTTCCAGCACGCCAGCCCGCGCATCCTGCGCCTGATGAAGCGCCCCGGCGCGGTGGAGAAGACCCTGGAGCGCGTGCAGAACTGGCGCCGTATCGCGCCGGACATCACTGTGCGTTCGACCTTCATCGTCGGCTTCCCGGGCGAGACCGAAGCCGAGTTCGAGGAACTGCTGTCGTTCCTTGACGAAGCGCAGCTGGATCGCGTCGGTGCGTTCGCCTACTCGCCGGTCGAGGGTGCCACCGCCAACGACCTGCCTGACGCCGTGCCGGAAGAGGTGAAGCAGGAACGCCTGGCCCGTTTCATGGAGAAACAGGCGCAGATTTCCGCCGCGCGCCTGGAAGCCAAGATCGGCACCGTGCAGCAGTGCCTGGTCGACGGCATCGAAGGCGACATCGCCGTGGCCCGCTCCAAGGCCGATGCCCCGGAGATCGACGGCCTGGTGCACATCCAGAATGCCGACCAGGTGCCGCTGCGCGTGGGCGAATTCGTCGACGTGGAGATCACCGAGAGCGACGAGCATGACCTGTACGGTGACGCGCTGGCGGCCGCCCCCCGTCCGGTGTTCGACCTCAAGGTGCTGTGATCGCAGCGACGGCCGCCACCGGCAACGGCGGCGGTTCACGGCGCTTCGTACCGCCGCCACGTGCGGCGGTAGCTGCACGGCGGTTCGAGCACCCGCTGTTTGCCGGGCTTCAGGACTTCCGTGACCTGCTGGACGGCACCGCATGGCCGTCCATCGCGGCGCTCGATGCACGCCTGGCCGTGCCTGGCAAGCGCCTGGTTGAACAGGACGCCGCGCTGCTGGCCGATGGCCTGCACTACGAAGTGCGTATCGCGCAGGGACGCATCGCCACCCGTGCCGGCAACTGGCACGACCTGTTCAATGCGCTGGTGTGGGCCTCACAGCCGCAGCTGAAGCGCGCGCTCAACGTGCGGCAGTGCCTGCATATCGAGGCGATGCCACCCGGCCAGCGCAACCGCGCGCAGGCCGCCTTGACCCAGTTCGACGAAACCGGCGTGATCGTGCGTGTGCGCGATGACTCACTGCTGGCTGCCTGGGACGCACACGACTGGCCCGCGTTGTTTGAGCCGGTGAACTGGCAGAGCGGTGACATCGCCATCACTGTGGTATTCGGGCATGCGCTGATGGAACAGGCACTGCTGCCGGGGCGATTGCTGGTCGGCAAGTGCGTGGTGGTGCAGGGTGATGCCGATGCTGCCTGCGTTGACGTGATGACTGCGGCCATTGCCGAGGGCAGGGCAGTGACCGATCCGCTGCAGCTGCGTCCGCTGCCGTTGGCTGGAATCCCAGGCTGGCACGACGTGCAGGATTCCGCCTTCTACCGCAATGCCGACTATTTCCGCCCGCTGCGTGCAGGGCGCACGTACCCGCCACCGTTGTAGAGCCGAGCCCATGCCCGGCTGCGCGGCGCTTCAGCCGAGCATGGGCTCGGCTCTACAACGGCGGCGAGGTCGGGCATGGCTCGACGCTACACAGGCTCGTACTCCACGCCGATCACTGCAAAGGTGAACTGCCCGCCGGGCAGCTCCACCGAGAACTCATCATCCAGCCGCTTCTTCAGCAGCGCACGCGCCAGGGGGGAATCGATGCTGATCCAGCCCAGGCCCGCATCGGTCTCATCCGGGCCGACAATGCGGTAGCGGCTGGTGTCGCCGCTGTCCACGTTCTCCAGTTCCACCCACGCGCCGAAGAACACTGCCAGCGGATCGGTCGGCGTGGTATCGACCACGCGCAGCGATTCCAGCCGCTTGGTCAGGTAGCGCACGCGGCGGTCGATCTCGCCCAGTTGCTTCTTGCGGTAGGTGTACTCGGCGTTCTCGGAACGGTCGCCTTCTGCGGCAGCGGCGGCGAGCGCTTTCACCACCTCCGGACGGCGCACGCGCCATAGCTCATCCAGTTCGGCCTTCAGTCGCGCATGCCCGGAAGCGGTGATCAGGGCGGTGCTTTTTTCTGCGGGGGGACGCCAACGAGACATGCAATACGACTTCTTTTCTGGATGACGAATGAGAGAGCGGCGTCAGATCCCTTTCCAGCGGAAAGGGCTCTGACCCCAGCAGGGGCAGCTAGCGCTTGCCGCCGAAGATGCCACCGAGGATGCCGCGCACGATCTGGTTGCCCAGCTTGGTGCCGACAGTACGCGTGGTCTGCTTGGCCATGGTCTCGATCATGCCCTGGCGGCGCTTGGTGCCGAAGATCGCGTCCTTGATGGCCTGGCCGAAACCCCCTTCCTGAGCTTCGTCCTGCTCGCGGCTGCGCGCGGCCGGCGCCTGTGCCTGCTCGATGCTCTTCTGCGCGCGCTTGGCCAGCAGTTCGGCGGCCGATTCGCGGTTGATCGCGGTGTCGTAGCGGCTGCCGACCGGGCTGCCGGCGCGTACCTGTGCACGCTCGGCCTCGGTGATCGGTCCCATCCGGCAGCGCGGCGGCGCGATCAACGTCTGCTGCACGGGCATCGGCACGCCCTTGTCCTGCAGCGTGGATACCAGTGCCTCGCCGGTGCCGAGCTGGCTCAGCACCTTGGCCACGTCCAGCTTGGGATTCGGCACGAACGTCTCGGCCGCGGTTTTCACCGCCTTCTGGTCGCGCGGGGTGAACGCACGCAGTGCGTGCTGAACGCGATTGCCCAGCTGGCCGAGAATGTTGCCCGGCACGTCGTCGGGGAACTGCGAGCAGAAGTAAACGCCCACGCCCTTGGAACGGATCAGGCGCACCACCTGCTCGATGCGCTGCACCAGCGACGGCGGTGCATCGTCGAACAGCAGGTGCGCTTCGTCGAAGATGAAGACCAGCTTCGGCTTGTCCAGGTCGCCCACCTCCGGCAGCTGCTCGAACAGCTCCGACAGCAGCCACAGCAGGAAGGTGGAATAGAGCTTCGGCTTGAGCACCAGCTGGTCGGCGGCGAGGATGCCGATCATGCCGCGGCCGTCGTGGTTGACCCGCATGATGTCGGCCAGTTCCAGCGCCGGTTCGCCGAAGAAATGCTCGCCACCGTCCTGCGCCAGGCGCAGCACCGAACGCTGGATCGCCGCGATCGACTGCGCACTGACCAGGCCGTACTCGGTGGAAATGTCCTTGCGCTCCTCGGCAACCAGGCCGAGCAGGGCGCGCAGGTCGTCCATGTCCAGCAGCAGCAGGCCGCGGTCGTCGGCCAGCTTGAATACGATGTCGAGTACCCCGGCCTGGGTGTCGTTCAATTCGAGGATGCGCGACAGCAGGGTCGGGCCCATCTCGCTGACCGTGGTGCGCACCGGGTGGCCCAGCTTGCCGTACAGGTCCCAGAAGATGGTGGGGCTGGCGGCCGGCGCATAGTCGGCCACGCCGATCTCGACGGCACGCTCGAGCAGGTTCTCGGCGCCGCTGCCGGGCACGGCCAGGCCGGAGACATCGCCCTTCACATCGGCCAGGAACACCGGCACGCCCCGTCGCGAGAAGCCCTCGGCCAGGGTCATCAGGGTCACGGTCTTGCCGGTACCGGTGGCGCCGGCCACCAGACCGTGGCGGTTGCCGAGTTTCGGCAGCAGGGTGACGGCAATATCGTCGGTAATGCCTTTGCCGAGCAGAATCGGATCCATTGTCCAGCCCTTGTGATGAATAGCCCAATGTTAACCGCCGGCAGTGACGGTCCGAAGGTCGGCTTGCCCGGACCTTGGCGGCGCCGCTACTCTGCCTGCCTGTTTTGCACACAGTGCCATCAATGCCCGTTCCTGTCCTGATTTCCCGCGGTTGGCCGCTGCTGGCCCTGGCCGGCCTGGTTTCCCTGGCGCCCGACGCCCACGCACAGCGGGTTTCGGCCCGGGACAAGGTGAAGGTGGATGCGCTGCAGCAGCGCATGACCGCCGCCGAAAAGCGCTACGGCGATGCCCTGCTGCTGGTCGCCAATGCCGACCCCAAGGGCAGCAACGAGGCCGATGCCGCGCTGGAGGACATGGAAGATGTCCTCAACGACTGCGTGAAGCAGAAGGGCTGCCAGATGGGGACCCTGCTGGCCAGCTACAAGCGGCTGCTCAAGCACGACGCCGATGCCGCCGCCAGCGATGACGTGGCCGACGAGAGCGGTGACCGCCTGGAAGCCGACCCGGATCACATCGGCCCGCTCACCGCCGACGTGCCCGAGGCCGCACGCGCTGCCGCGCTGCTGAACGACAAGCGGCACGCCTTCGACACGATGGTCGAGTACAACCCGGCGGTGCAGGCCGGCATCCGCCGCTGGCTGACCGACATGCGCCCGGCGCTGCTGACCAGCTACGAGAATTACCAGAACCTGCGCGCGGTGATGTGGCCGGAGTGGGAAAAGCGCGGCCTGCCCGAGGCGCTGCTGTTCGGGATCATGGCCAAGGAATCCAATGGCCGTGTGCATGCTTCCTCGCGCGCCGGCGCCGCCGGCCTGATGCAGTTCATGCCAGCCACTGGCCGCCGTTTCGGCCTGGGCCCGGACGGCACCGGCTTCGATACCCGCTTCGACGCGCGCAGCGCCGCCGAGGCCAGCGCCAGCTACCTCAACGAGCGCCTGCGCGAACTGAACAACAACGTGGAAATGTCGGTGGCCGCCTATAACGGTGGCGAAGGCCGTGCTGCGCGCGTGTTCAAGCAGAGCGGTGGGCAGAGCTTCTGGACCGACAGCGTCTACAACCAGTTCCCGGGCGAGACCAAGGACTACGTGCCGATGGTGATTGCCGCGGCATGGATCTTCCTGCACCCGCAGCAGTACGGCGTGGAGTTCCCGAAGATCAGCGCGCAGCCGGCCACGCTGCGGCTGGCCAAGTCCACCACCATCTATGAACTGACCATCTGCCTGGGCAGCCACGGTACCCGCGATGGCTACATGCGTGCGTTGCGCAACCTCAACCCGCGCTATGAGGCCGATGGCTGGATCCCGGCCGGCACGCTGATCAATGCCACCACCCGCATCGCCGGCCTGTACCAGCGCAACTGCGTCAGTGGCCCGCGTGCCGACCTCGCCCGCACGCTGATCACCGCTGATCTCAACGCGGCGATCAAGCGCCCGGCCGCGTCGAGCTATACCGGTAGCGTGGCGGTGGGCGGCGTGGTGCCGGTGGCCGACGCGGCTGCATCCACCAGCGTGCCGACCGCACCGGTGGCTGCAGTGGCGGCACCGCGCCCGGCGCCGGCCGCCCGGCCGAAGCCGGCGCGCAGCCACAAGGTGGGCCGGGGGGAGACCCTGGGCGCCATCGCCGCCAAGTTCCAGTGCGACCTGCCGACCCTGGCCCGCGCCAACGGCCTGAAGGCGCCGGCCTACAGCCTGCGCCAGGGCCAGACGCTGAAGCTGCAGGGCTGCGACAAGTAATTCCCAAGACCACTGGAATTTGTATGGACCTCGAAGCCACCCGCAACCTGTTCGCCAACCTCCGCGAGAACACCGACTGGGACATCAACGGCCCGTTGCTGTGGGGGTATTTCTTCGTCCACGCCAGTGCCGAGCCGCTGCAGGCGCTGGCCCAGCACCTGCAGGCACAGGGCTACACCTTCGTGGAACTCTTCGAGCAGGAACCGGAAGAGGGCGACGCGCCGTTCCACGTGCTGCACGTGGAGCGCGTGGAAATCCACGACGAAGCCTCGCTGGACCGCCGCAACCAGGAATTCGCGGCGCTGGCCGCGGAGCACGGCGTGGAAGACTACGACGGCATGGACGTCGGCCCAGCACCGGTCCTGCAGTAACGCGCGACCGGTAGTGCCGGCCGCTGGCCGGCATTCCGTTGTGGAAAAAGGGGACGGAGGGGATTAAGTCGTTTATGCATAAACGACTTAATCCCCTCCGTCCCCTTTTTGTCAGCGCAGCTTTGCCAGCGCCTGGCCCAGCTGCACCGGATGCTCGGCATCCAGATGCGGTGCGAATTCGGCTACGCCCGGCGGCAGCAGCACCACCACGGTCGAGCCGTAATTGAAGCGTGCCATCTCCGCAAAACGCTCCAGCTTGATGCCCTTGCCGCGGTAGTCCTTGCGGGTGATGCGATCGCCGTAGGCCGGGATCTCCTCGCCGCTCCACACGGTTTCCACGCCGGACACCAGCAGCGCGCCGACCATCACGCTGACCATCGGGCCGAAGCTGGTGTCGAAGTGGCAGACCAGGCGCTCGTTGCGTGCGAACAGGCGCGGTACGCCGTTGACGGCCGCAGGACCGACACTGAACAGGCGTCCTGGCACGTGCACGGTTTCACGCAGGGTGCCGGTCCACGGCATGTGCACGCGGTGGTAGTCGCGCGGCGACAGGTACACGGTGGCGTACAGACCGTCGTTGTACGGCTTGGCGTCCTCGTCGCTGCCCAGCAGCTCGGCGGCGGTGAACGACTGGCCCTTGGCCTGGAAGATGCGGCCGGCCTCGATCTTCCCCAGCTGGCTGATGCGGCCGTCGGCCGGCATCACCAGGCTGCGCGGATCGGCATCGGCCACGCGCGCGCCCGGCTTCAGCGCGCGGGTGAAGAACTGGTTGAAGGTTGCGTAGCTGCGCGGGTCCGGGTTGGCCGCTTCGTCCAGATTGACGTTGAACTTGCGGGTGACGGTGTCGATCAGCCAGCGCGACACGCGCGGATCGTCCGAGTACGCCAGCGAGCGTGCCATCGAGGACAGCAGGCGATGGGGCAGGGCGTACGTCAGGGCGGTGGTGAGGCTCATGGGGCGGTTTTCTCGGTCAGCTTGTGCAGGTCGCGGGCGATCGCCGGCGCATTGAACGGGGGGCGCACCAGGCCGGCAAGGCGGCCCTGCGGGTCGAGCACGGCCAGGCTGGCCGAATGCTCGACGGTGTAATCCTCGGGGTTTTCGTCGAAATGCTTGCCCGGCACTTTCTGGAACACGAAACCCAGCGAGGTGGCGAAGCGCTCCAGCGAGGGGATATCGGCGGTGGCGGCCAGGGTGTCCTTGTGGAAGCCGTGCACGTACTCGCCAAGGCGGGTGGCGCTGTCGCGGTCCGGGTCGACCGAGATGAACAGCACGCGTGGGCGCAGGCTGTCGGGCAGGGCTTCCCACTGGTTCTGTGCGCCGGCCAGCTCGGCCAGGGTGGTCGGGCAGACGTCCGGGCAGAAGGTGAAACCCAGGAACACCAGGGTCCAGTGGCCCTTCAGTTCGCCCGGGATCAGGCGGGTGCCGTCGGACTGGGCCAGGTTGAAGTCGGGCAGTTCACGCGGCTGCGGGTACAGGGTGATCGCTTCGGTGGCCGGGGCGTTGGCCGGCGGCTTCGGCGCGAACACCTGCTGGGCGGCGAGCAGGCCGAGCCCCGCGGCCAGGGCGATCAGCAGGATGATGCCGGCGTTGCGATTGAACATGGGGGCTCCCGCGCGAAATGGGCTCCATCATACCGGCTGTGGCCCGATTGTTTCCGCCGCAACGGATGCCGCCACGGGCGCCAGCCCCTATAATCGGGGGCCACTTTGCCCGCAGTACCGCCATGACCGCTGAAACGGCCGCCGAACTCCATACGATCATCGATCTGATCCGCTACGGCACCAGCCGTTTCAACGAAGCCGGGCTGACCTTCGGGCACAGCTACGACAATGCGCTGGACGAGGCCACCCAACTGGTGCTGCACAGCCTGCACCTGCCGCACGACCTCGGCCCGGCCTACGGCCAGGCACGCCTGCTGCAGGCCGAAAAGCTGCGCGTGCTGGAACTGTTCCAGCGTCGCATCGACGAACGCATCCCCGCTGCCTACCTGACCGGTGAGGCCTGGTTCGCCGGCCTGAGCTTCAAGAGTGACACGCGCGCGCTGGTGCCGCGCTCGCCGATCGCCGAACTGATCGAATGTGGTTTCGAACCGTGGCTGGCCGGCCGCGATGTCAGCCGCGCGCTGGATCTTTGCACCGGTTCGGGCTGCATCGCCATCGCCATGGGCCACTACTACCCGAACTGGGAAGTGGACGGCGTCGACCTGAGTGACGACGCACTGTCGCTGGCCGAGGAGAACAAGGAGCGCCTGCAGGCGCACAACGTCACCCTGATCAAGTCGGACCTGTTCAATGGCCTGACCGGCCGCCACTACGACCTGATCGTCACCAACCCGCCGTACGTCACCAACGACGAGACTGATGCCCTGCCGCAGGAATATTCCTACGAGCCGGAAATGGGCCTGCGTGCCGGTGACGATGGCCTGGACCTGGTGCTGAAGATCCTGCGCGACGCCCCGCTGCACCTGAGCGAAGACGGTCTGCTGATCTGTGAAGTGGGTGAGTCCGAACAGCATCTGGTCAAGCTGCTGCCGGAAGTCGATTTTTCCTGGATCGAGTTCAAGGTCGGCCAGATGGGCATCTTTGCGGTCGAATGCCGCGAGCTGATCGCCCACAGCGCACGCATCACCGAACTGGCGGCGCAGCGCCCGTGAGCTCCAATTCGTTCGGCAAGCTGTTCACCGTCACCACGTTCGGCGAGTCGCACGGGCCGGCCATCGGCTGCGTGATCGATGGTTGCCCTCCGGGGCTGGCGCTGGACGCGGCCGAATTCGCCCACGACCTGCAGCGCCGTGCGACCGGCAAGAGCCGGCACACT
Organism: Stenotrophomonas maltophilia group sp. Smal12; assembly: GCF_037079935.1. Classification (NCBI taxonomy): domain Bacteria; kingdom Pseudomonadati; phylum Pseudomonadota; class Gammaproteobacteria; order Lysobacterales; family Lysobacteraceae; genus Stenotrophomonas; species Stenotrophomonas maltophilia group sp. Smal12. Next base: position 136,893 of record NZ_JBAWUK010000001.1, read on the forward strand.
TCCGCGCGGCGCGAGGCCGACGAGGTCGAGATCCTGTCCGGCGTATACGAGGGCCTGACCACCGGCACCCCGATCGCGCTGCTGATCCGTAACACCGACCAGCGCAGCAAGGATTACGCCAATATCGGCCAGCAGTTCCGCCCGGGCCATGCCGACTACAGTTACTGGCACAAGTACGGCATCCGCGATCCGCGTGGCGGTGGCCGTTCCTCGGCACGCGAGACCACCATGCGCGTGGCCGCTGGCGTGGTCGCCAAGAAGTGGCTGGCCGAGCGTTTCGGCGTCACCGTGCGTGGCTACCTGTCGCAGCTGGGCGACATCACCCCGGCCGGTTTCGACTGGTCGGCGGTGGAAGACAATCCGTTCTTCTGGCCGCACGCCGCACAGGTGCCGGAACTCGAGGCGTACATGGATGCGCTGCGCAAGTCCGGTGATTCGGTCGGTGCGCGCGTGGACGTGGTCGCCGACAACGTGCCGCCGGGCTGGGGTGAGCCGATCTACGGCAAGCTTGATGGCGAACTGGCCGCTGCGCTGATGAGCATCAATGCGGTGAAGGGCGTGGAGATCGGCGACGGATTCGCCAGCGCCGCGCAGAAGGGCACTGAACACCGCGACCTGCTGACCCCGCAGGGCTTCGCCAGCAACCATGCCGGCGGCATCCTCGGTGGCATCTCCACCGGCCAGCCGGTCGTTGCGTCGATCGCCCTGAAGCCGACGTCCAGCCTGCGCCTGCCGGGCCCGTCGCTGGATACGGACGGCAACGTGGTCGAGGTGGTCACCACCGGCCGCCACGATCCCTGCGTCGGCATCCGCGCCACGCCCATCGCCGAAGCGATGGTGGCGCTGGTGCTGATGGATCAGGCGCTGCGTCATCGCGCGCAGTGCGGCGATGTCGGCACGATCACCCCGCGCATTCCCGGGCAGATCGATGGCTGACACGCGGCCGACCGTGTGGGTGAGCCAGCCGCTGATCGAGGCGGCCATCGCGCCGCTGCGCGATCGCGTGCAGCTGCGCAGCACCGACACCGTCACCGCCTGGTCGCCGGACCAGATCGCCGCACAGCTGGCCAGCGCCGACGGCGCGATCATCACCCTCAACGAGCGCATCGGTGCGGCGCAGGTGGCCGATGCCACCCAGCTGCAGGTGATCGCCAATGTCGGCGTCGGCTACAACAACCTGGATGTCGACGCGCTCAGCGCGGCCGGCATCCTGGCCAGCAACACGCCGGACGTGTTGACCGAAACCACCGCCGATCTCGGTTTCGCGCTGCTGATGGCAACCGCGCGCCGGATCACCGAGTCCGAGCGCTGGCTGCGTGACGGGCAGTGGCAGCAGTGGTCGTTCCAGACCATGCTGGGCGCGGATGTCCATGGCAGCACGCTGGGCATCCTTGGCATGGGCCGCATCGGCCAGGGCATCGCCCGCCGCGGCGCGCACGGTTTCGGCATGAAGGTGCTGTACCACAACCGTTCACGGTTGCCGGCCGACACCGAGGCGTCGCTCCGCGCGACCTACGTGGACCTGGATACACTGCTGGCACAGTCCGACCATCTGGTAACGGTGCTGCCCTACACGCCGGCCTCGCATCACATCATCGACGCAGCTGCGCTGGCGAAGATGAAGCCGACGGCAACCCTGGTGAACATCGCCCGCGGCGGCATCGTCGACGAACTGGCGCTGGCCGACGCACTGGCCAACGGCCACCTGGCGGCCGCTGGCCTGGATGTGTACGAGGGCGAGCCGAAGGTGCGCCCGGAGCTGCTGGCGCTGCGCAACGTGGTGCTCACGCCGCATATCGGCAGCGCCTCGCTGGCCACGCGCACGGCGATGGTACAGCTGGCCGTGGATAATCTGGCTGCCGGGCTCGGCCTGGACGGCGGCCCGTCGCGCATGCCGAGCTCGATCAACGCTGACGCGGCGATGGCCGCGCGCGTGATGCTGGGCAAAAAAACCGGGAAACGATAGGGAACCTCCGCGCGCCCCGCTTGAGGAGGTTCCCCGAACCCAGCTGTCGTGCGTGTTTTCCCCCATTCCCGTTTTCGTGAGAGTTCCCCATGAGCAATGCACAGCGCAGTTTCCACGTCGCCGTCGTCGGTGCCACCGGCGCCGTTGGCGAGACCATGTTGTCGATCCTGGCCGAGCGTGATTTCCCGGTCGGCACCCTGAGCGTCCTCGCCTCCGAGCGTTCGGCCGGTGGCGAGATTGAATTCAACGGCCAGAAGGTCAAGGTCCAGGACCTGGCCACCTTCGATCCGACCGGTGTCGAGATCGCGCTGTTCTCGGCTGGCGGCAGCGTGTCCAAGGAATACGCACCGAAGTTCGCCGCCGCCGGTGCGGTGGTGATCGACAACTCCTCGGCCTTCCGTTACGACGATGACGTGCCGCTGGTGGTGTCCGAGGTCAACCCGGAACAGGTCGCCAACCGTCCGCGTGGCATCATCGCCAACCCTAACTGCTCGACCATGCAGATGCTGGTGGCGCTGGCGCCGCTGCACCGCAAGTACGGTATCGAGCGCATCAATGTGTCCACCTACCAGTCGGTGTCCGGCGGTGGCCGCTCGGCGATGGAGGAACTGGGCAAGCAGACCGGCCAGTTGCTCAGCTTCCAGGAGATCGATCCGCAGCGCTTCCCGGTGCAGATCGCCTTCAACCTGATCCCGCACATCGATGACTTCCAGGACAATGGCTTCACCAAGGAAGAGATGAAGCTGATCTGGGAGACCCGCAAGATCCTCGGCGACGACAGCATCTTGGTGAACCCGACCGCGGTGCGCGTGCCGGTGTTCTACGGCCACTCCGAGTCGGTGGCGATCGAGACCCGCGACAAGGTCACCGTCGCTGAAGCGCGCGCGCTGCTGGAGCAGTCGCCGGGCATCGAAGTGGTGGATCGTCACGAGTCCGGTGGCTATCCGACTCCGGTTACCCATGCTTCGGGGACCGATGCGGTGTACGTCGGCCGCATCCGCGAGGACCTGTCGCACCCGCGTGGCCTGAACCTGTGGATCGTGTCGGACAACGTGCGCAAGGGCGCTGCCCTGAACGCCGTGCAGCTGGCCGAGCTGGTCGCCGCCGAGCAGCGCTGATCACAGCGGTTGCCTCACCGGTAGTGCCGGCCGCTGGCCGGCATTGCCGTGATTGGCATGTGGTGCTACCGGCCAGCGGCCGGCGCTACCGAAGGTCCCCTCGGTGGGTGCGGACCCCGGTCCGCACGCTTTATAGTGTCGCCCATGAATAAACGGGCCAGGGGCGCGAAGCGCCCGCTCCTCTATCTTTCCACCGCGCTGCTGGCCCTGGCCAGCAGTTCGGCGCTTGCCCTGGGCTTGGGTGACATCCGTGTCCTGTCCAAGCCGGGCCAGCCCCTGCTGGCCGAAATCCCGGTAGTCTCGGCCGATCCATCCGAACTGGAGAACCTGCGCGTCGCGCTGGCCTCTGCGGTCACCTTCGAACGCGTCGGCCTGCAGCGGCCGGCCGGGCTGGTCAGCGAGCTGCAGTTCGAACTGACCCGCAATGCGCAGGGCAGGGCGGTGGTGCGGGTGACCTCGCAGACGCCGGTCGAAACCCCGTCGCTGAGCTTCCTGATCGAGGCCGACTGGGGCCAGGGCCGCTTGGTGCGCGAATACTCGGCACTGGTTGATGCGCCCTCCAGCGCACTGGCGGTGGCCGAACCGGAAATCGTCGCGCCGGCCGGTACCCTCTCCAACACCATCGTCCGTGACGTTGCACCGGCACCGGCCGCTGCGGAGAGCGCAAGCGCACCTGCGCCGTCCACTGCGGCAGCGCCGGCACCTGCATCGGCTCGCCCGCGTGCAGGGGCTGCACCCGCTGCCGCGCAGGCAGCCGATGGCAGCGTCATCGTCCAGCGTGGGCAGACCCTGTCGCAGATCGCCAGCGCGGTGGCCCGCGGCAACCAGGTCAGCCGCGACCGCGCGATGATCGCCCTGCTGCGGGCCAACCCGGAGGCCTTCATCCGCGGCAACGTCAACTTGCTCAAGCAAGGCGCCGTACTGCGCATGCCCGGCAGCGATGCACTGGCGGCGGTCGATGCCGCCGAGGCCGCAGCGCTGGTGCGCGAGCACGCCGCGCAGTGGCGGCAGGCGCGCACCGTGCCGCAACCGGCGGGTACCGTCGCCCCGGTGGCCGCGGCCGCAACCACGAACGCTTCTTCCCCGGCCGCGGCCAATGGGGCACGACTTGAAATCGCTCCGGCGCTGGCTTCCGACGCCGCGCGCGCGGGCACAACCACCGGCACTGGAGCCGGCAGCGAGGGTGACATGCTGGGCAACGAACAACTGCGCCAGGCACGCGAGGACATCGCGACCCGCGATGCCGAGATTGGCGAGCTGAAGCAGCGCGTCGCCGACCTGGAAAAACTCAAGGAACAGCAGCAGTCGCTGATCGCGATGAAGGACAACGACCTGGCCGCCGCGCAGCAGCGACTGGCGCAGGCACCGGATACCCGCGATGCGGCAACGCCGTGGTACTGGCTGGGGCTGCCGGTGCTGCTGCTGGCGGCCGGTGCAGCCTGGCTGCTGCGTCGTCGCAAGCCATCGCCGCTGCCGCCGCTGCGCGACGAAGACGATGCCGCCGGCCTGACCGCTGCGGTACCGGCGGGCGCGGCGCTGGATACGCTGGCCGAGCAGTCCTCATGGTCGTCTGTGGTGCCCGAAGCGGGCCGCCAGGAGCCGGCGATGCCGGCTTGGGCGAGCGAAACCGGGGGGCAGGATGACGTGGCTGCCGAACCGGTCGCCGACGTCGCCGCCCAGGCTGACTGGCAGGCGCAGACGCTGCGCGATGACGAAGTGATGGAGCTGCCCGAGGCAGTGACCGACCTGCCGCGCTGGGACGAGCCGGTGGTCACGCAGGAGGATTCCGCGCCGGCCGCCGCCGCGCAGGATGAGCCGCTCGCGCAGGCGGCCCCTGGCGAGGTGGCAGTGCCGGACTACGCGCTGCACGCCGAACAGCAGCCGCAGTTCCGCGGCGTGTTCGACCTGCCGGCCGAGCACCATGACGGCGAGGCTTCGGGCGCAGCGCCGCATGACGCGCTGGCCGCGGCGGCGCATGAAGACGGTACTGCGCCGCCGGCCAGCGATGCCGGCTGGGCGCCGCGCGCCGGCCAGGAACGCCTTGAGCTGGCCATCGCCTACCTCGACCTGGGCGATGCCCAGACCGCGCGTACGTTGCTGCAGGAAGTGGCCGAGGGCGGCGACCTGCACTGCCAGGCCCAGGCCCGCGAACTGCTGGCCCGCCTGCCGTGATCGAACCCGCCGACAAGGACCCCGTCATGAGCCGCGAGCGCCGCATCGACTACGTTGAATTCGCTTCCACGGATCCTGCAGCCAGCCGCGCCTTCTTCGAGAAGGCGTTCGGCTGGTCGTTCGTAGACTATGGCAGCGACTACACCGCGTTCGACGACGGCCGCCTGCAGGGCGGCTTCTTCCGCGGCCAGCCGCTGCGTGCCAGCGATGCCGGTGCCCCGCTGCTGGTGCTGTACGCTGACCAGCTGGCACCGATCGAAGCGGCGGTGCTTGACGCTGGCGGTGAGATCGTGCGGCCGGTGTTTTCCTTCCCCGGCGGCAGCCGTTTCCAGTTCGTCGAGCCTGGTGGCAACGAACTGGCGGTGTGGTCCGAACGCGATCCGGCCTGAGCGCCGCCCCTCCCGCAACATCTGAGGTAGCACATGCGTTACGCGCTTGGCGTCGAGTACGACGGCAGCGATTTCAGGGGCTGGCAGAACCTGGGCGAGGGTGGCCCGAGCGTGCAGGCCAGCCTTGAGCAGGCCCTGTCGTCGGTGGCCGATGCGCCGCTGCAGGTGGTCTGTGCCGGCCGCACCGATGCCGGCGTGCACGGCCAGTGCCAGGTCGTGCATTTCGATACCGACGTGGTGCGCGATCCGCGCGCGTGGATGCTGGGCACTACCACCCGCCTGCCGCGCTCGATCGCAGTGCGCTGGTGCGTGCCGGTGGCCGAGGATTTCCACGCGCGTTTCTCCGCGCGCGCACGCCGCTACCGCTACCGCCTGCTCAACCGCGAAGTGCGGCCCGCGCTGGACCGGCAGACCTTGAGCTGGGAGCGCCGCGCGCTGGACGAGACCCTGATGCACGCCGCCGGCCAGGCCCTGCTCGGTGAGAACGACTTCAGCGCGTTCCGTTCGGTGCAGTGCCAGGCGCTGCACGCCCGGCGTGAGCTGCAGTCACTGCAGGTCAGCCGCCAGGGCGAGGTGATCGAGGTCGCCGTGCAGGGCAATGCATTCCTTCATCACATGGTCCGCAATATCGTCGGATCGCTGATCCTGGTGGGCAGTGGCGAGAAGCCGGTGGAATGGATCGCCGAACTGCTGGCCGGGCGCGATCGCACCGTAGCCGGTCCCACCGCACCGCCGCAGGGCCTGGTGTTCCTTGGGCCCCTGTACCCCGACAACTGGCACCTGCCCGCCGAGGTCACGCTATGAGCCGTTCCTACTACCGCACACGCATCAAGTTCTGTGGCATGACCCGGGCCGGCGACGTCCGCCTGGCCGGTGAGCTGGGCGTGGACGCGGTGGGTTTCATCTTCGCCCGTGAAAGCAGCCGCCGGGTCGCTCCAGCCGAGGCACGCGCGATGCGCCAGGCGATCGCGCCCATGGTCGACGTGGTGGCGCTGTTCCGCAACAACAGCAAGGAAGAAGTGCGCGAGGTGCTGCGCACGGTACGACCGACCCTGCTGCAGTTCCACGGCGAGGAAGACGAGAGCTTCTGCCGCAGCTTCAACATGCCGTACCTGAAGGCGATCGCCATGGGCGGCCGTGAAGAGATCAACGCCCGCACCCTGCAGCTGCGCTATCCCAGCGCCGCCGGCTTCCTGTTCGACAGCCACGCGCCGGGCGGCGGTGGCGGCACCGGCGTGGCTTTTGACTGGGGCCGGATCCCGACCGGCCTGCATCGCCCGTTCCTGCTGGCCGGTGGCCTGAACCCGGAAAACGTCTACGACGCGGTGCTGGGTACCCTGCCGTGGGGCGTGGATGTCTCCAGTGGCATCGAACTGGAGCCGGGCATCAAGGACGGCGACAAGATGCGCACCTTCGTCGAGGAAGTGCGCCGCGCCGATTGCACGGTTCTCGAGTGATTGGCGTCATTATTTGTCGTGATTTGGACCTGGATTTGAGCCTGCACGCATTCTTCACATAGGATGGTCCCAAGCGCGCCTGCCATGAGGGCTGGCGCGGGGATCGACGGGACGCGCTCGGCGTGCCCCGAACGGGCGGCCGCCGCCCACCGCCCAGGAGGGCAAGCGATGCAGGAGTTCCTCACCGTCGTGTTCGGTTTCCCGACCCTGCCGTACAGCATCGTGCTGGCGGTGGCGGTGCTGTATTGGGCACTGGCGGCCTTCGGCCTGGTCGACGACGGGTTTGGCGATGCCGGCGCCGATGGGGCGCTGCATGGCGACCCACATGATCTGCAGGGACTGTCCGCACTGCTGGCGCGTTGGGGCCTGGGTGGGGTTCCCCTCATGCTTGTGGTGACGCTGCTGGGTTTCTTCGCCTGGATCGTCACCTATTTCGTCCATCTGTTCGTGCTGTTGCCGCTGCCGGACCTGCTGCGCTGGGCGATCGGTGCGGTCGTGGCCCTTCTGGCGCCGTTGCCGGCGGTTCCGTTCACCGCGCTGCTGCTGCGCCCCGTCCGCAGGTTCCTGCTGCGCCTGCGCCCGGTGGCGCAGGCCTCGCTGCTGGGGCGTACCGGCGTGGTTGCCTCGCCGAAGGTGGATGCCCGCGGCGGTCACGCCACCTTCGACGATGGCGGCGCCGGACTGGTGCTGCAGGTGCGCAGCGAGATCGAACTGCAGCGTGGCGAGCGCATCGTGCTGGTCGAACACGTGGCTGATCAACACCATTACCGGGTGGTCCGCGCCGACGCGGTCGCCCTCGACTTCCAGGACAACCTGCTTCCGGGCAACAAGGAGAATCACTGATGACGTTGGCAACCATGGCCCCCTTCCTGATCGGCGTAGCCGTGCTGCTGGTCGCACTGCTCGGCCTGGCCGGCCTGTTCAAGGCCTTCTACCGCAAGGTCGACCAGGGCGTGGCCCTGATCGTCAACGACATGAGCTCCACGCCCAAGGTGCACTTCACCGGTGCGCTGATCATCCCGGTGCTGTACCGCGCCGAGCTGATGCGGATCAGCCTGATCACGCTGCAGATCGACCGCCGCGGCAAGGAAGGCCTGATCTGCCGCGACAACATGCGTGCCGATATCGCCGTGGCGTTCTACCTGCGGGTCAACGAGACCCAGGCCGACGTCCTGCGCGTGGCCAAGGCCATCGGTGCCGACCGTGCATCGGACAAGCATGCCGTCGACGAGCTGTTCAACGCCAAGTTCTCCGAAGCGCTGAAGACGGTCGGCAAGAAGTTCGACTTCACCGAACTGTTCGAGAAGCGCCAGGAGTTCCGCGACGAGATCATCGCGGTGATCGGCAATGATCTGAACGGCTACGTCCTTGAGGACGTGGCGATCGACTACCTGGAGCAGACCCCGAAGTCGCTGCTGGACCAGTTCAACATTCTCGATGCGCAGGGCATCCGCAAGATCACCGAATTGACGGCCGCGCAGAACGTTGTGACCAACGAGCTGGAGCAGAACGAGAAGCTCGCCATCACCAAGAAGAACGTGGAAGCGCGCGAAGCGCTGCTGGCCCTGGAACGCCAGCAGGCCGAAGCCGAAGCACGGCAGAAGCGTGAGATCGAGACCATCCGCGCACGCGAGGAGGCCGAAACCGCCAAGGTGCAGGAGGAGCAGCGCCAGTTGTCCGAGAACGCCCGCATCGAAGCGCAGCAGCTGATCGAGATCCGCGACCAGAACCGCCTGCGCGAAGTGGAAGTGGCCGAGCAGAACCGCCAGCGTGCCGTGGCCATCGAGGCCGAGCGCGTGGAGCGCGCACGCCAGCTGGAGCAGGTCACCACCGATCGTGAAGTGCAGCTGCAGGGCGTGGAGCGTGACAAGGTGGTCGAGCAGGGCAAGATGGACGTGGCCAACATCACCCGTGAACGCATCTCCATCGACAAGACCGTGGCGCAGGAAGAGGAGCGCATCAAGGAAGTGCGCGAAGTCTCCGAGGCCGACCGCCAGAAGCAGGTGCTGATCCTGGAAGCCGAGGCCAAGGCGCAGGAAGCGCTGGTGCGCGAAGTCAAGGAAGCGCAGGCGCGCGAGACCGCTTCAAAGCATCGCGCGGTGGAACTGACCACGCTGGCCCAGGCCGAGCATGAAGCGGCCGGCAAGCAGGCCGAAGCCAAGCGCCTGTTGGCCGATGCCCTGCGTGCCGAACAGGCAGCGCCGGGCCTGGCCGAAGCGCAGGTGCGTGAAGCTTCGGCGCTGGCCATCGAGAAGGTCGGCATTGCCGAAGCGCGCGTGATCGAAGCCAAGGCCGAAGCCAGCCTGAAGCAGGGCAGCAACGAAGCCCGCGTTCTGGCCGAGACCCTGCAGGCGCAGGCGCAGGGTGAGGAAAAGATGGGCCTGGCCCGTGCCACCGCCACCGAGTCGCTGGGCAATGCCGAAGCCGGCGTGGTGCAGAAGAAGCTGCTGGCCGAGGCCGAGGGCCTGGTGCGCAAGTTCGAAGCCATCGCCTCGCTGAGTGACCAGGCACGTGGCCATGAAGAGTTCCGCATGATGCTGGACAACAGCCTGAAGCAGGCGCTGGCCTCGATCGAAGCCGGCAAGGAAGTCTCGCGCGAGAACGCCAATGTCATCGCCAGCGCGCTGCGCAACGCCGATATCGACCTGGTCGGCGGCGACGGCGGCATGTTCGAGAACCTGGTCAAGGCGGTGTCGCTGGGCAAGTCGATCGAAGGCTTCGCCGGCAAGAGCCCGATCGTGCAGGAGCTGATGCAGCGCTACCTGGGCGTGGCCGTGGCCGAACCGGCGCCGCGCCAGATCGCCGAGGATGCCGAAGCGGTACCGACCGTGTCGGCTACCGTGGTCGACAGCGCCCGTTGATGCATCGGGCGATGGCCGCCGCCATCGCCCGCCCGCGCCGGCCGCAACCGCGGCCGTCCGCCCGTGAGCCGGAAACCTGCTGATGTCTGAAACCCATCCGTCCGCCGAATCCACTGCGCCGGAGGCCGGCGGCAGCACCGTCGACCAGGCTGTCGCCCAGGGCGGCGCCTACGAAGTCCTGCGCCGCCGCCTGGCCGAGCAGGGCCAGCGCCTGCAGGGCCTGGCCGAAACACTCAACCGCCAGCGCCTGGCCGAGTTCGGCGACAGCCGCCTGGAGGTGGTCGGGCGCTTCCGCATCCGCAGCGACAACAACTGCGTCGGCCGTGACATCGTGCAGGTGGGCCCGGACCGCCTGCTGTTCGGCTACAACGTGTTCATCGGGTTGAAGACCCAGACCCGCATCGAGGATGTGTTCGGCCTGTACCGGCTGGTGCAGGGCAGCGATGGCTACGACGTCGCTGCCCTGGAGCTGAAGGGCAGCTTCCTCGACCAGCCCGGCTTCGTGCACGATTTCAACGAGCTGTATGCCTACTACAAGCACGCGCGCCTGCTGCAGCTGATCGTGGTCGGCGACAAGCTGCTGGCCTCGTTCCAGATCGGCGAGCGCAGCAGCGACGTGCGCGTGTTCCGCTGGGCGCTGTCGCGCGAGGGCGAGCTGACCTACCTGGATGCGCGCGGTGAGCGCGATATCGCGCTGCCGCCGCCGTTCGACTTCGAATGGACCCGGGCGACCCGCGACCTGGCGGTCAACGGCCGCCATTCGCACCTGAACATCCTCGACACCCTGTTCGTGGAAACCACCGGTGGCGACCTCACCATCAAGGTCGAAAACAACACCGAAACCGGGCAGGGCATCTACAGTGAACCCGTGGAGGACAGCACGCAGTCGCTGGACGACGCCCAGTTCGAGTTCGCCCGGGTCGGCTCGCTGGTATTGCTGAAGGTGCTGCCGTACCGCGAGACCGAATGGCGCGGCCTGATCTACAACACGCTGACCGGCGGCATCGTGCGCAATGATGCGATCGTGCAGGCCTGCGTGCAGCTGCCCGAAGACCATGGCGTGATCTTCCCGGGTGGCTATTACCTGCAGGGCGGCGAGCACAAGGCATTTGTTGCCTCGATGGCCGGCATGCAGTTCAAGCGCAGCATCCGTTCGCCAAACGGCGAGGACGTGCTGTACATCTTCTACGAGCGCGAAGGCGGGCGCTCGGCGCTGTTCGTCTACAACACCATCCAGCGCGTGCTGCAGAACCCGGTGTTCGGCCATGGCTACGCCTTGATGCAGGACGGGCGCATGGTGCTGTTCCATGCCGAGGGCAGCGAACCGACCCGCATCCATCCGATGCAGGTCTGGCAGACGCCGTTCAGCAGTGACGAGTTCGCCGCCAACCGGCCGCCCGGCAACACGTTCATGGGCCGCATCGGCAACGCCGAGCTGGTGCGCGGCATTTCCAACCTGTTCAACCTGGCGCGCGAGATCGATGGCCAGGACGTGTCGGTACAGCGCTACCAGCGCCTGGTGGCCGATACGCGGCGTCTGTTCGATGCGCACCACTGGCTGGGTGACGCGGCCTGCGATGGCGCCGAGGCGCTGCTGCGGCAGATCAGCGCGACCGGCGAATCGGTGCTGGACGAGTACGAGAAGGTGCAGTCGATCCGTCAGCAATCGGCACAGGCGATGCGGGAGGCCGAGGCCGCGCACAAGGCGCTGCTGGGCCGGCTGCAACCGCAGAACTGGAGCGAGGTGCAGGCCTTCGTCGAGGCCCTCAACGCGATCACCGCATTGCGCGGGCGGCTGCTGACCCTCCGCGAGCTGCGCTACATCGACACCGCGCGCATCGAGGCGATGACCGTCGAACTGGTGGAGGCACAGGACCGTGTTGGCGCCGCCACCGGTGACTTCCTCGCTGGCGAGGAAGCGCTGGCGCCGCTGGCCACGCGCCTGCAGGCGCTGGATGATGCCGCGCAGCAGGCACAGACGGCGCGCCAGCTGGACGAGCAGTTGGAAGGCCTGCGTGGCATGGCGTCCGACCTGGACATGCTGTCCGAGCTGATGGCCGGCCTGAAGGTGGACGATGCCACTGCCCGCACCCGCGTGGTCGAGTCGATCTCGGTGCTGTACGGTCGCCTCAACCAGGCGCGCGCGCGTGCTGACCAGCGCCGCAGGTCACTCGGTTCGGCCGAGGCCGTGGCGCAGTTCGCCGCCCAGTTCGCGCTGTTCTCGCAGTCGATCACCAGCGCGCTGGCGCTGGCCACCGATCCCGAACGTGCCGACGAGCAGTTGTCGCGCCTGCTGGTGCAGCTGGAGGAACTGGAGAGCCAGTTCGGCGAACACGAGCAGTTCCTCGGCGACATCCTGAGCAAGCGCGAAGAGCTGGTCGAGGCCTTCGAAACGCACAAGCAGGCGTTGCTGGATGACCGCCAGCGCAAGGCGCGCTCGGTACTGGATGCGGCCAATCGGATCCTCGACGGCCTGGCCAGGCGCACCGAGCGCTTCGACACCGCCGATGAGCTCAACGCGTTCTTTGCCGGTGATCCGCTGATCCTCAAGCTGCGTGAGCTGGCCGAGCGCCTGCGCACGCTGCACGACAACGTCAAGGCCGACGACATCGAGGCGCGGCTGAAGGGCGTGCGTGACCAGGCGGTGCGCCAGCTGCGCGACCGCAGTGACCTGTACGAAGCCGGCGGCAACGTGGTGCGGCTGGGCCCGCGCCATCGCTTCAGCGTCAATACGCAGGCACTGGACCTGACCCTGTTGCCGCGTGGCGACACGTTGGCCATCCATCTGACCGGCACCGACTTCCTGGAGACCCTGCACGATCCGGAGCTGGACGCACTCAAGCCGTTCTGGCCGGTCACCCTCGACTCGGAATCGCCCACGCTGTATCGCGGCGAGTATCTGGCCGGCAGCCTGCTGCTGGCCGCGCAGGAGGGGCGCGATGGCCTCGATCTGGCTGCGCTGCAGCACGACGTCGCCAACCCGGAAGCGCTGGATCAGCGTGTGCGTGCGTTCGCCGCACCACGCTATCGCGAAGGCTACGAGCGTGGCATCCATGACCACGATGCGGCACTGATCCTGCGTGCGCTACTGCCCTTGCAGCAGGCGGCCGGCAGCCTGCGTCACGCACCGCGGGTGCGTGCGCTGGCGTTGCTGTTCTGGGCCGCTGAGCAGCGGCGCGAAGCGGTGGCGCAATGGCCGGCGCGGCAGGTGGGCGCCGAGGCGCTGGCACGCCTGCTGGGGTCCGACGAAGGGCGCCTGGCGTTGCGCACAGAAATGGCCGAGGCGCTGCTGGGGTATGCGCAGTCCCACGCGTTGCCGTTCGATGCCGATGCCGCGGAGGCTGCAGCCGCCTATCTGGGCGAAGAACTGGCGGCGGGCGATCCGGTGTTCAGCAGCAGCCGCCACGCGGTGGCGCTGCTGGAGGCATTGGCCGAGCAGCTGGAACAGGCGGGGCAGCGTGAGGCGGTCGAGCGTGCCCTGCAGCGCGGCCAGGATCCACTGGCTACGCGTTGGTCATTGGCTGGGCAGTGGCTGCGCGCAGTGGCGCGGATGCCGGCGCATGCGCAGCATGCCGGCTATGTCGACGAAGCCGCCGCGTTGCTGCTGGTGCAGCGCCAGTTGCGCACCCGTGCCAGCGATGCCGCACTGCAGGCGGAGGTCAATGGCCTGCTGGGTGAACACGCACGCATCAGCAATGGCGCGCTGATGGTATCGCTGGATGATTTCCTCGCGCGCCTGCAGCAGCACCTGCGTCATTTCGTGCCAGCGTTTCATGCCTACCAGGCGCTGCGCCAGGGCATCATCGGTCGCGAGCGCGAGACCCTGCGGCTTTCCGAGTTCAAGGCGCGGCCGCTGTCCTCGTTCGTACGCAACAAGCTGATCAACGATGTCTACCTGGGCGTGATCGGTGACAACCTGGCCAAGCAGATGGGCACGGTCGGCGAGAACAAGCGCAGCGACCTGATGGGCCTGCTGATGATGATTTCGCCCCCGGGCTATGGCAAGACCACGCTGATGGAATACGTGGCGCACCGCTTGGGCCTGGTCTTCATGAAGATCAACGGCCCGGCGCTGGGCCACGAGGTGCGCTCGCTGGACCCGGCCCAGGCACCGGACGCGACCTCGCGGCAGGAGCTGGAGAAGCTCAACCTGGCGCTGGAAATGGGCAACAACACCATGCTGTATGTGGACGACATCCAGCACACCCATCCCGAGTTCCTGCAGAAGTTCATCTCGCTGTGCGATGGCACCCGCCGTATCGAGGGCGTGTGGCGCGGTCGCACCCGCACCTACGACATGCGCGGCAAGAAGTTCTGCGTGGTGATGGCCGGCAACCCGTACACCGAGTCCGGCGAGGTGTTCAAGATTCCGGACATGCTGGCCAACCGTGCCGACATCTACAACCTCGGTGACGTGCTCGGTGGCATGGAGGCCGCCTTCACCCTCAGCTACATCGAGAACAGCCTGACCTCCAATCCGGTGCTGGCGCCGCTGGCCACGCGCGACATGGCCGACCTGTATGTACTGGTCGACCGCGCGATGGGCAAGGAGGTCTCGACCAACGGCCTCAGCCACGCCTACAGCAGCGCGGAGATCAACGAGATCACCGCCACCCTGCAGCGCATGCTGCGTGTGCGTGACGTAGTCTACCGGGTCAACCAGCAGTACATCGCCAGCGCCGCACAGGACGACCGCTACCGCACCGAGCCGCCGTTCCGCCTGCAAGGCAGCTACCGCAACATGAACAAGCTGGCCGAGAAGATCTCCCCGGTGATGAACGAGGACGAACTGCAGCAGTTGATCTCCGACCACTACCTGGGCGAGGCGCAGCTGCTGACCACCGGTGCCGAAGAGAACCTGTTGAAGCTGGCCGAACTGCGCGGCTTACTGGATGACACGCAGGCGCAGCGCTGGGCACAGATCAAGCGCGACTTCCTGCGCAACAAGGCCATGGGGGCCGACGACAGCGATGTCGGCGGGCGCGTGGTGGCGCAGCTGGCCGATATCGCCACCGCGCTGCAGCTGCCACCGCCCGCGCCGGAAGCGATCGCCGTTGCGGACCCGGCGCCGTGGCCGGCGCTGCTGGAGGCCCTGCATCGCCTTTCAGAGGCGCGTCCGGCCGCTGCGCCGGCGCCGGTCGCGGCAGCCCCCGGCGTGCCGGCCACGGCCTTGGCCGAAGACCTGCAGGCGGGCCTGGCGCCGCTGGTGGAGCTGCTGGCGGCATCGCAGGCGCAGCAGGTGCAGGTGTCGCAGACCCTGGCCGCGTTCGCCGGCTGGGCGCGACAGCAGGTCGAGCGGGGCACGCCGAGCGCTGTGGTGGCGCAGCGCGCGCGCGTGCGCCGCGCCGCGACGCCGGAGGAGCGGGCGCTGGATGAGGCGCTGATGCGCCACTTCTACGGCGAGTCATTGCCACCGGAAGACGGCGATGGCATGCCGGCATCCACGCCGAAGCCGCCGCCGCTGCCGTGACCACGCGCGTGCCACTGCCGCCACCGATGCTGCCGGATACGGTCGATGTCGCTGCGCTGGCCGACTATGGTGCGCCGTTGCTGCAGGCGCTGGCGCGGCGCGAAACGCCGTTGCCACCGGGTGCGGGCGAGCGCCTGGTGGCTGCGCTTGCGCGCATCGCGCTGGCCCTGCAGGCCGGCAACCCGGCGCAGATCCGGCAGCAGGAAGGCTGGTGGGGACGGCTGCTGGGGCGCGATGTCGCTCGCGAAGCAGAAGGGCACGCGCTGCAGTCGCAGCTGGGCGTACTGGCCCTGCAGGCGCGTGAGCAGGCCCAGCACCTGCAGCAGCACATGCAGCTGCGGGCCATGGCCATCGTTGAGCATTCCGCGGCGGCCGCGGCGCTGGACGGCTGGGCCGAACTGGCTGCGTCGCGGCTGACGACGCTGGATATCGCCGGTCAGGCCGCGCTGTCGCACCGGCTGGACCATCTTCGCCGGCTGGCCTCGCTGCGCCGCCTGGAAGCCGGCCAATGGCAGCTGCTGCAGGACCAGGACAACATGCTGCTGCAACGCTTCGCGCGCATCCATGACGTGCTGCTGCCAGCCTGGCGGCAGGCTGCACTGGCGGGCCAGGCCGCTGCGGGCGCTGCGTTGGCCGGCAAGGCTGCCACGTTGCACGCACAGATCGATGACGAGGTGGCCGCGGCTCAGGCTAGACTGCCTTGAGCCGGCCGCCGCTGCCGCTTACCCAACTGCAAGGAGACTGCCCGATGACCCAGGACAGCCAGACCCCCGGTGCCCTCGTACCCGGCACGACCACCGCCACTGCGCTCGACGAAGGTGCACTGCAGGCGCTTGGGCTGGTCCGCGAGGATCTGCCGCGCATCGCCGAGATCCGTCTGGAACTGGACGATCTGCGCCCGGGCAACCTGCAGGTGTTCGGCCGCGAGGCGGCCACGCGCACCGCCGCGTTCTCCAGCCAGTTGCTGGACCAGGTGCGCAATCGTGACCTGGATGCCAGTGGCGAGAAGCTGGGCGAGGTGGTGCGCATCGCGCGCAGCCTGAAGCTGGATGGCTTCGCCCAGCGTTCGAAGGTGCCGGTGATCGGTGGCCTGATCGACCGCATGCGCGCCTCCAAGGGCGAGCTGGTGCAGAAGTTCAGCGACACCAACGCGCAGATCGAACAGCTGCTGGCCGACGTCGGCGTGCAGCAGGCGTTGATGGGCAAGCGCGTGGGCGAGTTCGACCGCATGCACGATATCGTCCGCGAAGAACGTCGTGCGCTCGGCCTGTATGCGGCAGCGGGCAAGCAGCGGCTGGCCGAACTGCAGGCCGAACAGCTGGCCGGGCAGGCCAGCGAGGACCCCCAGCAGCGCATCCGCCAGGGCGAGATCGACAATGCGATCCGGTTGATCGAGAAGCGCGTGTCCGACCTGCAGCTGATGCAGCACGCCGCCGATCAGTCGCTGCCGATGATCCGCCTGATCCAGGCCAACGCGCTGCAGCTGATCGAGAAGTTCAACACCGTCCGCGACATCACCATTCCGTCATGGAAGCGCCAGTTCGCCATCCAGCTCTCGCTGGGCGAACAGAAGGCTGCGGTCGAACTGTCCACGGCCATCGATGACGCCACCAACGAACTGATGCGCCGCAATGCCGACCTGCTGCGCCAGGCCTCGGTGGATACCGCGCGCAGCAACCAGCGCGGCGTGATCGACGTTGCCACGCTGCGCCATGTACACGACCAGCTGATCGCCACGGTGGAAGAAGTGCGCAGCATCCATCGCGAAGGAATGCAGCAGCGGCAGCAGGCGGAAGCGGAGCTGTCGCGCCTGCGCGAAGACCTGCAGCAGCGCCTGGCCACACCGACCGCCAGCTGAAAAAAGGGGACGGAGGGAATTAAGTCGTTTGTGCCACTTGCGACTTAATTCCCTCCGTCCCCTTTTTGTTGTCATCGGAGTTGCTGGCCCAGCCAGTCGGCGAGCGCATCCACGCGCGCATCAGGTGGTCCGTCCGGTTGCGCCAGCACCCAGAAACCACCAGTGGCGGCAAACCCCCACGGCGCGACCAGTCGTCCGGCGGCCAGGTCCTCGGCCACCAGTGGCTCGGGTGCGATCGCCGGGCCCAGCCCGGCCACCGCTGCCTCCAGCAGGTAGTACAGATGCTCGAAGGCCGTGCCCAGCTGCAGCTTCGCGGGGTCCAGAGAGTGCGCCTGCGCCCACGCCGGCCACGCCTGCGGCCGTGAGCGGGTGTGCAGCAGCGTCTCCTGCAGCAGCGCCGAGGGCGGTGCCTGCCGCAGGCGCTGCGCGGCCGGATGCGAGGGGGCCACCACCACGCCCACCCGTTCCGGGGCCAGCTCACGCACCTGCCAGCCCCGGGGCCACGGCCCCTGTGCCAGCAGCAGTACCGCATCCAGTGCCGCCTGTGCCTCGGTGAAGCTGCCATCCAGCGCTGACCACTGCAGGCGCACGCCGGGCAGGGCGGCCTGCAGCGCAGGCAGGCGCGGGATCATCCAGCGCGCCAGCACGCTGCCGCTGCAGCCCAGTACCAGCGCCGGGGCCGCCGCCGGCCGCCGCAGTTCGCGCACGCAGTCTTCGATGCCGCCGAAGGCCTCGCTGCACGCTGCCTGCAGCCGCGTGCCCGCAGCGGTCAGGCGCAGGCCGCGACCGGCACGCTGGAACAGCGCCAGGCCGAGATGGTCTTCCAGCAGCTTCAGCTGCCGGCTGACCGCACCGTGGGTGACATGCAGGTCGTGTGCGGCGCGGCCGACGCCGCCGAGACGGGCGGTGGCCTCGAACGCACGCAGCGCATTGAGTGGCGGCAGCAGGGAACGGCTCATGTGAGATTTCCTGACGATATGCGCCAGATAATATCCATTTTCCGGTCAAGACCCGTGCGCTAGAGTATCCACCTGTCTCGAACCAGCGGTCGCTTCCATGTCTGCCTCCCCCATTGCCGACTACCACGCCTTCCCGGATGCCCAGGGCCATTTCGGCCGCTACGGCGGCAGCTTCGTTGCCGAAACCCTGGTGGGTCCGCTGCAGGAACTGGCCCAGGCCTATGACCAGGCCCGCCAGGACCCGTCATTCCAGGCTGCCTACGACCGCGACCTGGCCCACTACGTGGGCCGGCCGAGCCCGATCTACCACGCCCAGCGCCTGAGCGACCATGTCGGCGGCGCGCAGATCCTGCTCAAGCGCGAAGACCTGAACCACACCGGCGCGCACAAGATCAACAACACCATCGGCCAGGCGCTGCTGGCCGCGCGGATGGGCAAGAAGCGCATCATCGCCGAGACCGGTGCCGGCCAGCACGGTGTTGCCAGTGCCACCGTTGCCGCCCGCCTGGGCCTGGAATGCGTGGTGTACATGGGCGCCACCGACATCGAGCGGCAGAAGATCAACGTCTACCGCATGAAGCTGCTTGGCGCGACGGTGGTGCCGGTCACCTCCGGCTCGGCCACCCTGAAGGACGCGCTCAACGAAGCGATGCGCGACTGGGTGACCAACGTGCAGGACACCTTCTACATCATCGGCACCGTGGCCGGCCCGGATCCGTATCCGCGCATGGTCCGTGACTTCAACGCCATCGTTGGCCGCGAGGCACGCGAGCAGATGCTGGCCGAGTATGGCCGCCTGCCCGATGCGATCACCGCGTGCGTCGGCGGCGGCAGCAACGCCATCGGCCTGTTCCACGCCTTCCTCAACGATCGCCAGGTCGAGATCGTCGGCGCCGAAGCCGCCGGCGACGGCATCGGCACCGGCCGCCACGCCGCATCGATCGCCGCCGGTCGGCCGGGCGTGCTGCATGGCAACCGCACCTATGTGCTGTGCGACGACGACGGCCAGATCATCGAGACCCACTCGGTGTCGGCCGGCCTGGACTATCCGGGCGTCGGCCCGGAGCATGCTTTCCTGGCCGATACCGGCCGTGCGCGCTACCTCGGCATCACTGATGAAGAAGCGCTGCAGGCCTTCCACCTGCTGGCGCATACCGAGGGCATCCTGCCGGCACTGGAGTCCAGCCACGCACTGGCACAGGCGATCAAGCTGGCGCGTGAGCGTCCGCGTGACCAGATCGTGCTGTGCAACCTGTCCGGCCGTGGCGACAAGGACGTGCACACCATCGCCGCTCGCGAAGGGCTGGTGCTGTGAGCGCGCTGCTGCGGAACAGCGGGGTGCTTCTGCTGGTGCTGGGCCTGGCCGCGTGCCAGCCGCCGGAACCGCCAGTGCTTGCGCCGGCTGCCAAAGCCACCGCGCAGCCCGCACGGCAGCCGGCCGCCAACGATGACCTCGACCCGATGGCGCGTACGCCGATCGTCGATCCGCCGTCTGCGGAAGAGAGCAACGGCGACAACGCCCCCGCCGTCGCCTCGGTTGCACTGGACCATGCCGGCGAAGTGCTGGTTGGCCAGCACATGGGGGACCTGAAGTCACTGGGGCCGTGGAAGGCACAGGGCGCGAAAGAGTTCTTCGAAGGCGACTGCGAGTACTACGACGGCAGGGGGTTGCCGCCGGGCGTGTCGATGATGACTGACGACGACCGCGTGGTCCGATTTGATCTGAAGCCGGGCGACGACCCGGAGCTGCCGGTTGAACAGCCCGGTCCCTTCGGCCTGCGCATCGGCATGACCCGTGCCCAGGCCATGGCGCAGTTCCCGAAGCCGCCGGTATCCAGCCCGCATGCCTACGACGGTGACCAGGGCGAGTACCTCACCTGGCAGGACCCGGGTTCGGACCTGGGCATCCGCCTGGAACTGTTTGAAGGGAAGGTCACCCGGATGTACTGGGGAACCAGCGATGCGATTGAACTGATTGAAGGATGTGCCTGAAATGCCCGTATCCCGACTCGATGCCTGTTTCCTGCGTCTGCGCGAACAGCAGCGCAAGGCGCTGATTCCCTTCGTCACCGCCGGTGATCCCTCGCTGGAGGCGACCGTGCCGGTCATGCACGCACTGGTCGAGGCCGGCGCCGACGTGATCGAACTGGGCGTGCCGTTTTCCGACCCGATGGCCGATGGCCCGACCATCCAGCGCAGCTCCGAGCGCGCGCTGGCACGCGGCGCCGGCAGCCGCTACGTCCTGCAGGCCGTGGCGCAGTTCCGCGAACGCGATGCGCAGACCCCCGTGGTGCTGATGGGCTACCTCAACCCGGTGGAGATCCATGGCTACGCGGCCTTCGCCAAGGCCGCCGTCGACGCCGGCGTGGACGGCGTGCTGCTGGTCGACCTGCCGCCGGAAGAAGCGGGCGATGCCCAGCAGGCGTTCGACGCAGCCGGCCTTGCACTGGTCCTGCTGGCGTCGCCGACCACCAGCGAGGCGCGAGCCGACAAGCTGCTGGCGCTGGCCCGTGGCTATCTCTACTACGTCAGCTTTGCCGGTGTCACCGGCGCGTCCGAGCGCCTGGACAGCGATGCCGCCAGTACCCGCCTGCAGGCGTTGCGCGCGCGCGCATCGGTGCCGGTGGTGGCGGGCTTCGGTATCAAGGATGCCGCCAGTGCCGCGGCCATGGCCCGCCAGGCCGATGGCGTGGTGGTCGGAAGCGCGCTGGTGGCGGCGCTGGCGGAAGCGGGCTCGGCGGAAGACGCGGTGCAGCGCGCCCGGGCCTTCCTCGCCCCGCTGCGGCAGGCGCTGGACGCGTAACAGGACTGCCGGCCGCTGGCCGGCGTCCTCCTGATGGCTGGCGTGCAAAGGCTGCCGGCCGGCGGCGGGCACCGTCCAGCACCTAAACGTACGTCCCAGCATGGTTTTTTCCCGCTGCCCCGCGGCTGGCAAGGGGGTGCACGGGCGGGGAAAGCGGAGCTAGACTGTCCGCCTTTGCGGCCCCAGGGCCGCCCTGAACGGAAGTGTCCTCCCGCATGAGTTGGCTCAGCAAGTTGATGCCGTCCGGCATCCGCACCGACAACACCCCCAGCAAGAAGCGCAGTGTCCCCGAGGGCCTGTGGGAAAAGTGCAGCAACTGCGGCAGCGCGTTGTACCGTCCGGAACTGGAAGAGAACCTGGAAGTCTGCCCGAAGTGCGGCCATCACATGGCGATCCGCGCGCGCGCGCGCCTGGCCGCCCTGTTCGACGCCGACAGCACCACCGAGATCGGTGCGCGCCTGGGGCCGACCGACCTGCTCAAGTTCAAGGACCAGAAGAAGTACAGCGAGCGCATCAAGATCGCGCAGAAGAATACCGGCGAGTACGACGCGCTGATCGCCATGCGCGGCCTGCTCAAGGGCCGTGCGCTGGTGGCATCGTCTTTCGACTTCGCCTTCATGGGCGGCTCGATGGGCTCGGTGGTCGGCGAGCGTTTCGCACTGGCCGCAGAAACCGCAGTCGAGATCGGGGCGCCCTACGTGTGCTTCTCGCAGAGCGGTGGCGCCCGCATGCAGGAAGGCCTGTTCTCGCTGATGCAGATGGCCAAGACCTCGGCCGCGCTGGGCAAGCTGCGTGAAGCCGGGCTGCCGTACATCTCGGTGCTGACCCATCCGACCACCGGGGGTGTCTCGGCCTCCTTTGCGATGCTGGGCGACATCAACATCGCCGAACCGCAGGCGCTGATCGGCTTCGCCGGCCCGCGCGTGATCGAGCAGACCGTGCGCGAGAAACTGCCGGAAGGCTTCCAGCGCTCGGAGTTCCTGCTCGAACATGGTGCCATCGACCAGATCTGCGATCGCCGCGAGCTGCGCGACCGCCTGTCCGACCTGCTGGCGATGCTGGGCCGTCAGCCGGCGCCGGAGGTGGCTTGATGGGAGGCCGCAAGTACTTTGGTACTGATGGCATCCGTGGCCGGGTCGGCCAGGGCGTGATCTCGGCCGACTTCGTGCTGCGCCTGGGCAACGCCCTGGGCCGTGTCCTGGTCGCCCAGCGCGGCCAGGACGGGCGCCGGCCGATCGTTGTGATCGGCAAGGACACCCGCATTTCCGGCTACATGTTCGAGGCGGCGCTGGAAGCCGGCCTGGTGGCCGCCGGTGCCGACGTGCAGCTGCTGGGGCCGATGCCGACGCCGGCGGTGGCGTTCCTGACCCGTACGCTGGGCGTGGATGCCGGCATCGTCATCAGTGCCTCGCACAACCCGCACTACGACAACGGCATCAAGTTCTTCTCCGCCCAGGGCGAGAAGCTCGACGATGCCACCGAGCTTGCCCTCGAAGCGGCGCTGGACGTTCCGTTCACCACCGTCGAATCAGAGAAGCTGGGCAAGGCGTCGCGTGGCCGCGAGGCGGTCGGCCGCTACATCGAGTTCTGCAAGGCCAGCGTGCCGCGCGCGTTCGACCTGCGTGGCGTACGCCTGGTGCTGGACTGCGCGCACGGCGCCACCTACCAGATCGCACCGCTGCTGTTCCGCGAGCTGGGTGCCGAGGTGATCGGCATTGGCGCCGAGCCAAACGGCGTCAACATCAACGCCGGCGTGGGCTCCACCCATATCGACAATCTCGCGGCCAAGGTCCGCGAAACCCGCGCCGATCTCGGCATTGCCTTCGACGGCGACGGCGACCGCGTGCTGATGGCCGACGACCAGGGCAACCCGGTCGACGGCGACGACCTGCTTTACATCCTGGCCCGGGCATGGAAAGCCGAAGGCCGCCTGCGCGGCCCGGTGGTCGGCACGCTGATGAGCAACTACGGCGTGGAGAAGGCCTTCGCCGATCTGCAGATTCCGTTCGTGCGCAGCAATGTCGGTGATCGCTATGTGCACCAGGCGCTGATCGAAGGCGGTGGGGTGCTCGGCGGCGAAGCCTCCGGCCACCTGCTGTGCCTGGATCGGGCCACCACCGGTGACGGCATCGTCAATGCGCTGCAGGTGCTGGTGGCGTTGCGCAACAGCGGGCAGACCCTGCGCCAGGCATTGAAGGGGCTGGTGCGGGTGCCGCAGAAGACGGTCAACGTGCGGCTGGGCAATGTCTCGGCCAAGGCCACCGTGCAGGCCGACAGCGTGCAGGCCGCGCTGGCCGTCGCGCAGCAGTCAGTGGCCGGCCGTGGCCGTGCGTTCCTGCGCCCGTCCGGTACCGAGCCGGTGGTGCGTGTCACGGTCGAGGCCGATGATGCAACGCTGATGCAGGACACGCTGGACCGCCTGTCTGCAGCGGTCCGTGAAGCCGCCGCCTGAGGCAGCTGTGCATTTGCCCAAACAGAAACGCCCCGCAATGCCGGGGCGTTTTTTCGTTCAGGCGGCAAGGCTGCGCGAGGCTCACGGCCCCGGCACCATCTTCTTCTGCCGCGCCTTGAAGCCATTGAACAGCGGCGCGATCAGGGGGGTGTAGCTCTGGGCGATGCGCTTGCGCAACCAGCTCGCCGGGCGGTTGCGGATCGCGAAGCGGTAGATGCGTTCCGGATCGCCGCCGACCACGTTACGGCCGAACGGGTGGGTGGTGTGCAGGTAGCGAAAGCCGTGCTCGCGTGCCACCTCGATGTGGTCCTGGTCGAAATCGCCGTAAGGCCAGCACAGCGTATCGGACACCTCGCCGAGCTTGTCCCGCAGGACTTCGCGCGAGACTGCCAGGTCGTGGCTCAGGCCCGCACGGCGCTGTGCGCGGTCCAGGTCGTCGCGGCGCAGCCAGCGGGTGTGGGTATGGGTGTGGCAATGCACTTCGAAGGTGCCGGCGGCGATGGCCGCGCGCGCTTCGCTCCAGCGCATCATCACGTCGTCGCTGCGGTTCTGCTCGTAGATCGCCGCTTCGCAACCGCGGTGGTCCGGCGTGGCAGGCAGCACTGCCCCGGCAAGCCCCGCGTGGGGCCGCTCCGGGCCTTCACCCATCCAGCCGGTGACCACGAACACCACTGCGTGCATGCCGTACTTCTGCAGGATCGGGTGCGCATACACCCAGTTGTCCAGGTAGCCATCGTCGAAGGTGATCACGATCGACTTGCGCGGCACCGGCTTGCCGGCCAGGAAGCCGGCGTACTGGTCCAGTGTCAGCGAAGTCCAGCCGTTGCCGGCCAACCAGGCGATCTGGCTTTCGAAATTTTCCGGTGACACGGTGATCATGCCCGGCGACGGACTGACGTGGTGGTGCATGAGCACCGGTACGGTTCGGGCATCAGCCATGTCCCAGCTCCTTCAGCCACTGGCGGTAGTAGTGTTCGGTGGTCTCACCGTGGCCATCGGGGGTGAACCGGTGCGCGCTGTGCATCCAGTCCCACCCGGCGCGGCCCATCTGCCGCCGCCGTTCCGGATCTTCCACCAGCAGGCGCAGTGCGCCTGTCAGGGCTGCATTGTCGCCCAATCGGGTGAGGATCGCATTGCTGCCCTCGACCACCATCTCCGGCACGCCACCTACGCGCGTGGCCACGATCGGTACCCCGACATAGGCAGCCTCCAGCAACACGGTACCGGCCGCTTCCTTGTGCGAAGCCAGCGCGAAGATGTCGAAGCCGGCCATCAGCCGGCACGCGCCGTCACGATAGCCGAGCAGGTGGACCTGTTGCTGCAGCCCATGCTCGTCGCGCAGCGCCTGCAGCCGATCCATGACCGGCTGGCCATCGCCGATCACCACCAGGTGCAGGTTCGGATGCGTCCTGCACAGCGGCACCATCGCCTGCAGGAGGTCGGCATGGCCCTTGGGTCCGCGCAGCACCGCCACGCAACCGACCACGATGTCCTGCTCGCCGAAACCGAGCTCGGCGCGCACCTCCGCGCGCACCTCCTGCAGGCATTGCCAGGGATCGGCCTTGCGGATCTCGCTCCAGCGCGGCGGGACTGCAATTGGCGGCACGATACCGATGTGCTCGGCCGGAATGCCGCGCTCCGTCAGCAGCTGCTTGACGAAGCTGCTGACGGTCATCACCCGGTGCGGCAGGCCGGTATAGGTCAGCAGCGAGTTGACCGGGCTCATCAGGTGGCGCGAGCGTATTACCAGCGGTGTGCCGCCCAGGCGTGCACCGGCGGCGGCGATCAGCGCGTCACGGCGGCTGGTGGTGTTGACCACGTCGTAGCGCTCGCGACGCACCAGGCGCGAGACCGACCAGATGCCGCGCAGCAGGCGCAGCAGGCCCCCCATGCGCAGGGTGTGCACGGTGAAACCGTCGTCGCGTGCCAGCTTGGCCAGTCGCGCTTCGGGCTGGCACAGCAGCGCCACCTCATGGCCACGCGCGCGCATCACCTGCATGTGGCGGAAGATGTAGATCTCCTGTCCGCCCATTCCCTTGGCGGCTTCGGTGTGCAGGATGCGCAGCGGACGGTTCATGCGGGATCGATCCTTGAAGGTCAACGATTGCGGAAGCGGGTCAACGCTTCCCATGCAGTGCGTACGGCAGCCGCATCAGGGGCCTGCTGGGGCAGCGGGAGGTAGTGCCGGTCCAGCGCTGTGGCGTTGCCGAACTTGTCGAACACGTAGATCGCGTCGCCATGGCGTATCGCGCGCTGCGACCAGCTTTCGACCACCAGGGCACGCGGGCCCTGCGGTTCGGCCAGCAGGTCCTGGCCGGTGCTGTAATCGCTCAGCGCGTTCTCGCAGCCCAGCGCATGGCGCATCAGTGTCGGTACCCAGTCTTCGTGCGAGCTGGTGCGGGCGTCGCGGCCAGCGGCCCTGCCTGGCCAATGCAGCACGAACGGGACCTGCAGCTGGTAGTCGGAGAAGTTGCCGTTGTGGCCCCAATAGTTCAGCTTGAGGTCGTTGAACTCTTCGGCATGGTCGCCGGTGACCAGCACGATGGTGTCCTCGGCCAGGCCCTGTGCGCGCAGGTCGTCCAGCAGCGAGCCGATCAGGCTGTCTGCGTAGTGCACGGCGGTGCGGTAGCGGTTGAGTTCCGGCGTCGGGTCATGCTCCGGGCCGAATTTGAGGAAGTCGATGTCCGCAGCCATCGGCGTCGCCACGGGCGGGTAACCATCGGGCATGTGGTACGGCGCGTGGGTGGAGTCGAGGAACACGAAGCCAAACCACGGGCGCTGCGCCGCCTGGCTGGCGCGGATGTCCTGCTGCAGTGCACTGATGATCGCGCGGTCGCGGCCGTCGGACTTCAGTGCCGATGGCCCCTGGTGCAGCTGGTCGCGCACATCGGCGAATGCCGTGCGATCGAATTCCGGGCTGTACAACGGCGCACTGCCGTACAGGTGCAGGTCGTAGCCCTGCTGGCCCAGCACCTGGAACAGCTGCGAGCCGCGCTGCTCGTCGAGCATGCTTGGCCAGTAACCACCGGGTAGGCCGTACAGCAGCCCGAACAGGCCGTAGCGGGTGGCATTGCCGGTGCTGAAGTGCTGGTCGAACACGCGCGCGTCCTGCGCCAGCGCCGACGTGTTGGGCATCAGCTGCGGTGTCAGCACGTCCTGGCGCAGCGATTCCAGCACCACCATCAGCACATTGGGACGATGCGGGTTCTGGCACCGCAGCGGGTGCAGTGGGTACTGCAGCTGCGCATGGCGCGGGTCGGGCAGGCCGGCCTGCTGCTGGCTGACCACGCCCAGGCGCCGCATGAAGCTCTTGGCGGTGATCGGTTGCGCCCACGGCAGGTAGTTCCACTGCGCGATCACATCGCGGTCGCCGCGGGCGTCGTAGTAGGCGGTGGCCACCTGGCCGCCGGCCATCAGAAGCGCGACCGCTGCCCACGCCTGCAGCACCCGTCGCCGGCGCGGCACTGCCGGCAGCAGCTTCCAGCACGCCCAGGCCAGCAGGCCTTCGGCGGCGAAGACCGCGGCGACCAGCAGCGCGACCTGCAGCCAGGTCTTCCAGGACAGGGCGACCTGGTCCTGCAGGGCGCCGCCGAACACCATGTTCACGACCATGGCGTTGAGGTGGAAGCGGTACAGGGTGAACACCTTGGCGTCGACCAGCAGCAGGCACAGCCACAGGCCCTGCAGGAGAACGGCGCTGATGCTCAGCGTACGGGCAGTGCGTGGCCACAGCCCCAGCAGCAACGGCAGCAGGCCGGCCAGCGCGCCGAACGCGAGCAGGTGGCCGGGCAGGGCGATCGCGAGGTAGGCCAGGCCCGCGCTGCCGCCTGGATTGTCCCGCAGCGGCACGTTGCCCACTGCGATCGCCGCAGCCAGGACCGCATTGCCGGCGACGAACAGCGACCACCAGGCCAGCCGGCGCCAACGCCGGGTGAAGCCTTCAAGGGCGAGTGCGGCAGGGGCGGCTGCAGACATGGCGAAGCGGATTCAGGGAGCGGGGAAAAGGTCGGGCCCCACGTGACGGAAGCGTTAATCCGCGCGCGGGTCGCGCACTGTATCGGTTTGTTTCTTCGTATCGAGTGGCGTCCCCCGGGCGATCTGTCACAATGTTCAGGCGGGCCATGAATGCGCTGGCCCCCCAGACCCAATGACAAGCCAGGAACCGCTGTGAGCCAGATCCCCACCCTCGACATCACCCGTTTCGACAGCGACCGCGAGGCCTTCGTGGCCGAGCTGGGCGCGGCCTATCGCCAATGGGGATTCGCGGGC
This sequence comes from Stenotrophomonas maltophilia group sp. Smal12, assembly GCF_037079935.1. Taxonomy (NCBI): domain Bacteria; kingdom Pseudomonadati; phylum Pseudomonadota; class Gammaproteobacteria; order Lysobacterales; family Lysobacteraceae; genus Stenotrophomonas; species Stenotrophomonas maltophilia group sp. Smal12. Next base: position 164,667 of record NZ_JBAWUK010000001.1, read on the forward strand.
ATCCGCAACCACGGCATCCCGCAGGCCGACATCGACGCGGCCTACGATGCCTTCAAGGCCTTCTTCGCCCTGCCGGAAGAGGTCAAGCGCAAGTACCACGTGCCTGGCAGCGGCGGGGCCCGCGGCTATACCCCCTTCGGCGTGGAGACCGCCAAGGGCTCCAAGCACTTCGACCTGAAGGAGTTCTGGCACATCGGCCGCGAGATCGCCGACGACTCCAAGTACCGTGACGTGATGGCGCCGAACCTGTGGCCGACCGAAGTAGAGGGCTTCCGCGAGCGGGGGTACGGCCTGTACCAGGCGCTGGACAACCTGGGGTCGCGCGTGCTGTCGGCGCTCGCCCTGCACATCGGCCTGCCGGAGAATTTCTTCGCCGACAAGACCAACTTCGGCAATTCGATCCTGCGCCCGATCCACTACCCGCCGATCACCACCGACGACATCCCGAACGTTCGTGCCGGTGCTCATGGCGACATCAACTTCATCACCTTGCTGGTGGGTGCCAGTGCCGCGGGCCTGGAAGTGCAGTCGCACGACGGCGAGTGGGTGCCGTTCACCTCGGACGCGGACACCATCGTGGTCAACATCGGCGACATGCTGCAGCGCCTGACCAACCATGTGTATCCGTCGACCATCCACCGCGTGGTCAATCCTCCGGGCGAGCTGGCGCGCCAGCCGCGCTACTCGGTGCCGTTCTTCCTGCACCCGAACCCGGACTTCCTGATCGACGTGCTGCCCTCGTGCATCACCCCGGAGAACCCGAGCCGGTACCCGGAGCCGATCACCGCCCACGGCTTCCTCGAGGAGCGCCTGCGCGAGATCAAGCTGAAGTAAAGAGAAGTGAGGCCGCCGAAAGGCGGCCTTGTTTTTTGCAGGGTCGCACCCTGCGCCCGCGGTAGTGCCGGCCGCTGGCCAGCAAGCCCAAAGCCAAAGCGGCTCTGGATTCGTGCCGGTTGAGCGGGGCGGCGTGGGTTGGCAGGACACGCCGTGAACCCGTCCATGGGCTCGATGGCGCCATCCATGGCGCCAACGGTCCTGCCAACCCACACCGCCCCACCCCCGACAGTTTCCCGGTGACGGTGGGTAAATCCCGATTCTCGGTAGGTGTCGACCTTGGTCGACACGGTAGATCCACGCCATGCGTGGATGAGATCTGTCAGATCGAAGTGGGGCAGGGCACCCGGAATGCCGCTTTTGCTCTTGCTCTTCTTTTTTCTTTCCGTGGCGGGCGGAACCGTCGGAATGTGTCAGAGGCCGGGCGGGCGGGGATGACGGGGGTGTTCGCGGCAACCATGCCGCGGCCAAGCCCCAGATCCAGCCGGGCTCTCCGCGACCAACCCGACCCCCGCCACGAGGGGCTGCGCCGTTGGCTGAAAACCCATGTAACCGCTTACACAGAAACGGATTTTTGCCGTAGCGGGTATCATGACCGGCTGACTTCACACAGGAGCCACCCGCTCATGCGCCGCAAGATCGTCGCCGGAAACTGGAAGCTGCACGGCAGCCGTCAATTCGCCAATGAACTGCTGGAGCAGGTGGCCGCCGGGCTGCCACTGGAGGGCGTGGACGTGGTGATCCTGCCGCCGCTGCCGTACCTGGGCGAGCTGGTCGAGGACTTCGGCGCGACCGGCCTGGCCTTTGGTGCACAGGACGTCAGCAGCAACGAGAAGGGCGCCTACACCGGCGAGGTCTGCGCAGCCATGCTGGTCGAGGTCGGGGCCCGCTATGGCCTGGTCGGCCACTCCGAACGCCGCCAGTACCACCATGAAAGCAGCGAGCTGGTCGCGCGCAAGTTCGCCGCCGCCCAGCATGCTGGCCTGGTCCCGGTGCTGTGCGTGGGCGAGACCCTGGAACAGCGAGAGGCCGGGCAGACCGAAACGGTCATCGCCAGCCAGCTGGCGCCGGTACTGGAACTGGCCGGTGCGGCCGGTTTCGCCAGCGCCGTGGTCGCCTACGAGCCGGTCTGGGCCATCGGCACCGGCCGTACCGCCAGCAAGGAGCAGGCGCAGCAGGTGCACGCGTTCATCCGTGGCGAAGTCGCGCGTATCGATGCTAGAATCGCCGATTCACTGCCCATTGTTTACGGCGGTAGCGTGAAGCCCGACAATGCCGGGGAACTGTTCGCGCAGCCGGATGTCGATGGTGGGCTGGTCGGCGGCGCCTCCCTGGTGGCCGCGGACTTCCTGGCCATCGCACGGGCGGCGGCCGCGAACTAATCCTAGAAGTATTGTCCGAGGGCGGTTTCCAATGCTGATGTTGATCCTCAATGTCGTCTACGTGCTGGTCGCTGTGGCCATGATCGCGCTGATCCTGATGCAGCGTGGCTCGGGTGCGGCGGCAGGTTCGGGCTTTGGTGCTGGTGCCTCGGGCACGGTGTTCGGTGCGCGCGGCGCCTCGAACTTCCTGTCCAAGTCGACCAAGTGGCTGGCTGTCGTGTTCTTTGGCATCAGCCTCTTCATGGCCTGGTATGCCGGTCACGGCACCCTTCCGGCGGCCGACCAGGATCTGGGTCTGATGTCCGCCCCGGCAGCGGCTGCTCCGGCGGCTCCGGCGGGCGAGCTGCCGGCCGTCCCGAAGGCCGATGCGGTCCCGGTCGCGAATGTGCCGGCTCAGGCGGAATCTTCGGTTTCTGGTGAAGAAAAGCCTTCAGAAGGCTCCCAGAAACACTGAAGCCGGTTACAATACGCGGCGCATCGGAAAGATAGTCTGATGTGATCGTTTGCCCAGGTGGCGGAATTGGTAGACGCACTACCTTGAGGTGGTAGCGACGCAAGTCGTAGGGGTTCGAGTCCCCTCTTGGGCACCATTTGTAAGTAAAGCGGGTTCGTCTGGCGCGCAAGGCGCCAGGCAGGTTCCCGTCCACTCCCCCATGCCAAAGCGCCTGCAGGCGCGGCGGCAGAGGCAAGAGAGAATCGCTGTGCTGGCCGAATATTTGCCGTCTCTGCTGTTTCTGATCGTTGCCACCGGTATCGGCGTTACGCTGATGCTGGTTGGTCGATTCCTCGGTCCCCGCCGCCCCGATCTGGAAAAGCTGTCGCCGTATGAGTGCGGCTTCGAAGCCTTCGAAGACGCGCGCATGAAGTTCGACGTGCGCTACTACCTGATCGCTATCCAGTTCATCGTCTTCGACCTGGAAATCATCTTCATCGTGCCGTGGACCCAGGTCTTCATGGAACTGGGCGCCCGTTCGCTGGTCACCATGGGCCTGTTCGTCGGCATGCTGTTCCTCGGTTTCATTTACGTCTGGAAGAAGGGAGCGCTGGAATGGGAGTGATTCAGACTCTCGATGGCCTCATGAACAATCCGTCGCCGGAAGGCCGGGTTGATGACATCCTGCGGCCGGAAGGCGACAACCCGCTGCTGGAAAAGGGCTTCGTCACCACCAGCGTCGACGCACTGCTGAACTGGGCGCGCACCGGCTCGATGTGGCCGATGACCTTCGGCCTGGCCTGCTGCGCCGTCGAGATGATGCACGCCGGCGCCGCGCGCCTGGACCTGGATCGCTACGGCGTGGTGTTCCGCCCGTCGCCGCGTCAGTCCGACGTGATGATCGTGGCCGGTACCCTGGTCAACAAGATGGCCCCGGCGCTGCGCAAGGTCTACGACCAGATGCCGGACCCGAAGTGGGTCATCTCGATGGGTAGCTGCGCCAACGGTGGCGGCTACTACCACTACTCCTATTCTGTGGTGCGCGGCTGTGATCGCGTGGTGCCGGTGGACGTCTACGTCCCGGGCTGCCCGCCGACCGCCGAGGCGCTGGTGTACGGGATCCTGCAGCTGCAGAAGAAGATCTGGCGTACACAGACCATCGCCCGCTGACCCCTTCACCTGACTAGAGCGCGCCAAGCCCCCATGGCAGAGCAAGCATCCTTCATCGACCGACTCTCCGCACGTTTCGCTGGTGCGAAGGTCATCGTGGTCGAACCCCGCGGCGAAGTGACGCTGGAAGTGCCTGCCGCCGAGTGGCACGCCACCGCCCTGGCGCTGCGTGACGAGTTTGGTTTCGAGCAGGCCGTGGATCTGTGCGGCGTCGACTACCTCGGTTATGGCTCCGACGAATGGGACACCGCCGATGTGTCCTCGCAGGGCTTCAGCCGAGGCGTCGAAGGCAAGGCCCAGGGCCGCTTCGCGTGGGGCGAGTTCCCCACCGAGGAAAACGGTGCCGACGGTGCCCGCCCGCAGCACATGCCGACCCAGCGCTTCGCCGTGGTCGCGCAGCTGCGTTCCTACCAGCACAACCTGATGATGCACCTGCGCTGCTTCGCTCCTGACGAAGCGCTGCCGGTGGTGTCCTCGCTGACCAGTATCTGGCCGGGCCTGAACTGGTTCGAGCGCGAGGCGTTCGACCTGTACGGCGTGATCTTCGAAGGCCACCCGGACCTGCGCCGGATCCTGACCGACTACGGTTTCGTCGGCCATCCGTTCCGCAAGGACTTCCCGCTGATCGGCAATGTCGAAGTCCGCTACGACGAAGAGAAGAAGCGCGTGATCTACGAACCGGTCACCTCGGTGGAGCCGCGTGTCGGCGTGCCGCGCGTGATCCGCGACGACGCCCGTCTGCAGACCGCAGAAGGTGAGCGCGCGCAGGAGGCAGTGAAGTGAGCCACGTACACCAGGCCGGCGAAGCATTCGCCAGCAACGCCGCCGAGAGCCGGCAGGAAATCCGCAACTACACCATGAACTTCGGCCCGCAGCATCCGGCCGCTCACGGTGTGCTGCGCCTGATCCTGGAAATGGACGGTGAAACCATCATGCGCGCCGACCCGCACGTGGGTCTGCTGCACCGTGGTACCGAAAAGCTGGCCGAGTCCAAGCCGTTCAACCAGTCGATCGGCTACATGGATCGACTGGACTACGTGTCGATGATGTGCAACGAGCACGCCTACGTACGCGCGATCGAGACCCTGATGGGCATCGAGGCGCCGGAGCGTGCCCAGTACATCCGCACCATGTACGATGAAATCACCCGCATCCTCAACCACCTGATGTGGCTGGGCTCCAACGCGCTCGACCTGGGCGCGATGGCGGTGATGCTGTACGCCTTCCGCGAACGCGAAGAGCTGATGGACTGCTACGAAGCGGTTTCCGGCGCGCGCATGCACGCGGCGTACTACCGTCCGGGCGGTGTCTACCGCGACCTGCCGGACCACATGCCGAAGTACAAGGAATCGCGCTGGCACAAGGGCAAGGCGCTGAAGCAGCTCAATGCTTCGCGCGAGGGTTCGCTGCTGGACTTCCTGGAGAACTTCACCGTCGAGTTCCCCAAGCGCATCGACGAATACGAAACCCTGCTGACCGACAACCGCATCTGGAAGCAGCGTACCGTCGGCATCGGCGTGGTCACTCCCGAACTGGCCCACCAGTGGGGCATGACCGGCGTGATGCTGCGCGGTTCGGGCATTGCCTGGGACCTGCGCAAGAAGCGTCCGTACGCCAAGTACGATGCCGTCGATTTCGACATCCCGCTGGGCAAGGAAGGCGACTGCTACGACCGCTATCTGGTCCGCGTTGCCGAAATGCGCGAATCCAACCGCATCATCAAGCAGTGCGTGGCGTGGCTGAAGGCCAACCCGGGCCCGGTGATGGTGAAGAACTTCAAGGTCGCTCCGCCCAGGCGCGAGGACATGAAGGACGACATGGAAGCGCTGATCCACCACTTCAAGCTGTTCAGCGAAGGCTACTGCGTGCCGGCCGGCGAGACCTACTCGGCGGTGGAAGCCCCGAAGGGCGAATTCGGCTGCTACCTGGTCTCCGATGGCGCCAACAAGCCGTTCCGCGTGCACCTGCGTGCGCCGGGCTTCGCCCACCTGTCCTCGATCGATTCGGTCGTGCGCGGCCACATGCTGGCTGACGTGGTGGCGATGATCGGCACCTACGACCTGGTGTTCGGCGAGGTTGACCGGTAATGCCGTCCGCCACGCCAACGCCCGCTGCAGGCAGCCGGCGCAAGCCGGCGCCGCAGTTTCTGGAATTTCACGTTATGCATTTCGCTGAGGTCGGCCGATGAAGGCGACAGGTAATTTCGAGGCGGCGCGCGACGTCGACCCGATGGTGGTGCTGAGCGACAAGACCCGCGCTCACATCGATCACTGGCTGTCCAAGTTCCCGCCGGACCGCAAGCGCTCTGCCGTGCTGCAGGGCCTGCATGCGGCCCAGGAGCAGAACCAGGGCTGGCTGACCGACGAACTGATCGCCGGCGTGGCCAAGTACCTGGACCTGCCACCGGTGTGGGCCTACGAGGTCGCCAGCTTCTACTCGATGTTCGAGACCGAGAAGGTGGGCCGCAACAACGTGGCCATCTGCACCAACATCAGCTGCTGGCTCAATGGCGCCGAGGACATCGTGCGCCATTGCGAGAAGAAGCTGGGCATCAAGCACGGTGAATCGACCCCTGACGGCCGCGTCTACCTCAAGCGCGAGGAAGAGTGCCTGGCCGGCTGCGGTGGCGCGCCGATGATGGTCATCAACGGTCACTACCATGAGCGTCTGACCCTGGAAAAGGTCGACGAGCTGCTGGACGGGCTGGAGTAAGGGCATGGCACATCACCACGAATCCAAGGGTCCGGTCGGCCCCGCGCCGCTGCCGCACCAGGTGGTCTATACCACCCTGCATTACGACACCCCGTGGTCGTACGAAAGCTACCTGAAGACCGGTGGCTACGCTGCCCTGCGCAAGATCCTCGAAGAGAAGATCACGCCGGAGCAGGTCATCGAGATGGTCAAGGCCTCGGGCCTGCGCGGCCGCGGTGGCGCCGGCTTCCCGACCGGCCTGAAGTGGTCGTTCATGCCCAAGGGCAACATGCAGAAGTACATCCTCTGCAACTCGGACGAATCCGAGCCGGGCACCTGCAAGGATCGCGACATCCTGCGCTACAACCCGCATTCGGTCGTGGAAGGCATGGCGATCGCCTGCTACGCCACCGGTTCGACCGTGGGCTACAACTACCTGCGCGGTGAATTCCACCACGAGCCGTTCGAGCACTTCGAGCAGGCCCTGGCCGACGCCTATGCGAACGGCTGGCTGGGCAAGAACATCCTCGGCAGCGGCGTGGACATCGACATCTACGGCGCGCTGGGCGCCGGCGCGTACATCTGCGGCGAAGAAACCGCGCTGATGGAATCGCTGGAAGGCAAGAAGGGCCAGCCGCGCTACAAGCCGCCGTTCCCGGCCAACTTCGGCCTGTACGGCAAGCCGTCGACGATCAACAACACCGAAACCTACGGTTCAGTGCCGGCGATCATCCGCAACGGCCCGGAGTGGTTCAAGGGCCTGAGCCTGACCGCCAACGGTGGCCCGAAGTGCTTCTCGGTGTCCGGCTGCGTGCAGAACGGCGGCAACTTCGAAGTGCCGCTGGGCACCACCTTCGACGACCTGCTGGAAATGGCCGGTGGCCTGCGTCCGGGCCGCAAGCTCAAGGGCGCGATCCCGGGCGGCGTGTCGATGCCGGTGCTGACCGCGGCCGAGCTGAAGGGCCTGCCGATGGACTACGACACCATCCGTGCGCTGGGCTCCGGCCTGGGCTCGGGTGCGATCGTCGTGCTCGACGACAGCGTCTGCTGCGTCAAGTTCGCCTGCCGCATCAGCCAGTTCTTCCACAAGGAATCCTGCGGCCAGTGCACCCCGTGCCGTGAAGGCACCGGCTGGATGCACCGCGTGCTGGAGCGCATCGTCGCCGGCAAGGCCACGATGGAAGACCTGCACCAGCTGAAGGCAGTGGCCGGGCAGATCGAAGGCCACACCATCTGTGCGTTCGGCGAAGCGGCTGCATGGCCCATCCAGGGCTTCCTGCGCCAGTTCTGGGACGAGTTCGAGTACTACATCGTCAACGGTCATTCGATGGTTGACGGCAAGAAGGTGGAGGCAGCCGCTGCATGAGCGCGCAACCCGTAAATCCGAGCGTCCCACCCGATCACGTCACCATCGAGATCGATGGCAAGTCGCTGGTCGTGCCCAAGGGCTCGATGATCATCCAGGCGGCCGACAAGGCCGGCATTCCGATTCCGCGCTTCTGCTATCACGAGAAGCTGCCGATCGCCGCCAACTGCCGCATGTGCCTGGTGGACGTGGAGAAGTCGCCGAAGCCGGCGCCGGCCTGTGCCACCCCGGTGATGGACGGCATGAAGGTCGCCACCCGCAGCGAAAAGGCGCTGAAGTTCCAGCGCTCGGTGATGGAGTTCCTGCTCATCAACCACCCGCTGGACTGCCCGATCTGTGATCAGGGCGGCGAGTGCGAGCTGCAGGACGTGTCGCTGGGCTATGGCCGTTCGGTCAGCCGCTTCAACGAGCGCAAGCGCGTGGTGCCTGACGAGGACATGGGTCCGCTGGTTGCCACCGAGATGACCCGCTGCATCCAGTGCACCCGCTGCGTCCGCTTCACCGCCGACGTTGCCGGTACCTACGAACTGGGTGGCATGTACCGCGGTGAGAACCTGCAGATCGGTACCTTCGACGGCAAGCCGCTGACCACCGAGCTGTCCGGCAACGTCGTCGACGTCTGCCCGGTCGGCGCGCTGACCAACAAGGTGTTCCAGTTCCGCGCCCGCCCGTGGGAACTGACCGCGCGCGAGTCGCTGGGCTATCACGACGCGATGGGTTCGAACCTGTTCCTGCACGTGCGTCGCGGCGAAGTGCTGCGCACCGTGCCGCGCGACAACGAAGCCGTGAACGAGTGCTGGCTGTCCGACCGTGACCGCTACTCGCACCAGGGCCTGTACAGCGAAGACCGTGCGGTCAAGCCGCTGCGCAAGGTCAACGGCGAGTGGAAGGAAGTGAGCTGGGCCGAAGGCCTGGCCGCGGCCGCCGAAATCCTCAAGGCCAACCAGGGCGACAACCTGGGCTTGCTGGTGCACCCGTCGACCTCGAACGAGGAAGGCGCACTGCTGGCCCGCCTGGCAAAGGGCCTGGGCTCGGGCAACATCGACCACCGCATCAACAACCGCGATTTCTCCGACGCCGCAACCGCCGAAGTGTTCGGCCTGCCGCTGGCCGAGATCGAGGGCGCCGACCGCATCGTGGTCCTGGGCAGCAACATCCGCCACGAACTGCCGCTGCTGCACGCTCGCCTGCGCAAGGCGCAGACCATCAAGGGCGCGAAGATCCACGTCGTCAATCCGGTGGACTTCGACTTCGCCTTCAGTGTCGCCGGCAAGCAGATCGTTGCCCCGTCGAAGTTCGTCGACGCGCTGGCCAACGCCGAGCTGCGTTCGGCAGTGCAGGGCGGCAACAACACCGTGCTGATCGTTGGTGGCATCGCCGAGAACCACCCGCAGGCTGCCGCGATCCGCGCTGCCGCGCGTGACTTCGCTGCCGCTACCGGTGCCAAGCTGTGCCGCATCCCGCAGGGCGCCAACGCCGTTGGCCTGACCCGCGCCGGCGTGCTGCCGGCTGGCAAGGACGTCGCCGCGATGCTGGCGCAGCCGCGCCAGGCCTACGTGGTGTACGGCCTTGAGCCGGGCCTGGACTTCGCCGACGCCCCGGCCGCCCGCAAGGCGCTGGCCGGTGCCCAGGTGGTGGCCTTCAGCCAGTTCGCCTGCGCCTCGACCCGCGACGTTGCCGACGTGATCCTGCCGATCGGTGCGCTGCCGGAAATCGATGCCACCCTGACCAACCTCGATGGTCGCGAGCAGTCGGCCCGTGCCGGCGGCAAGCTGCCGGGCGAGGCCCGCGAAGGCTGGCGCGTGCTGCGCGCACTGGGCGGCGACATGGCCCTGGCCGGTTTCGACTTCACCGACCTGGCCGGCCTGCGTGCCAGCCTGGCCCCGGTGTCGGTCACCGTCGCTGCTTCGGCGCAGCCGGCAGTTGCCGGTGAAGGCCTGGAAGTGGCTTCGACCGCCGCGATCTACCGCACCGATGCGGTGGTCCGTCGCGCGCCGGCACTGCAGTCGCATCCGCTCAACAACGCCCCGCGCATCGTGCTGAACGCAGAAGATGCCGCTCGCCTGCAGCTGCAGGAAGGGCAGATGGCCAAGGTCGGCACCGACGCCGGCAAGGCCACCCTGCCGGTGGTGGTCGACGCCCGCGTCGCTGCGGGTTCGGTCTGGATTGAATCGGGCCACGGCGCGACCGCGCCGCTGGGTGCCGCTCGCGTATCGGTGGTGGCTGCATGAACGAATTGCTGTTGAACGCGGTCGACCCGCTGCACCAGTGGCTGCTGGGCCTCGGTGACATCGGCGCGCTGATCTGGATCATCCTGAAGATCCTGGTGATCGCCGTGCCGGTGATCATCTCGGTGGCCTTCTACGTGGTCTGGGAACGCAAGCTGATCGGCTGGATGCACGTCCGCCACGGCCCGATGTACGTGGGCATGGGCATCTTCCAGGCCTTCGCCGACGTCTTCAAGCTGCTGTTCAAGGAAGTGGTCCAGCCGAGCAGCGCCAACAAGGCGATCTATCTTCTGGCCCCGCTGATCACCCTGGCCCCGGCCTTCGCGGCCTGGTCGGTGGTGCCCTTCGATTCGCAGATCGTGCTGTCCAATGCCAACGCCGGCCTGCTGTACCTGCTGGCGATGACCTCGCTGGGCATCTACGGCATCATCCTGGCCGGTTGGGCATCGAACTCGAAGTACGCGTTCCTGGGTGCCATGCGCGCCTCGGCGCAGATGATCAGCTACGAAATCGCCATGGGCTTCGCCCTGGTCGGTGTGATGATCGCCGCCGGCAGCCTGAACCTGAGCAACATCGTCGCTGCGCAGGCTGGCAGTTCCGGCTTCTTCGACTGGTTCCTGCTGCCGCTGTTCCCGCTGTTCGTCATCTACTGGGTGTCGGGCGTGGCTGAAACCAACCGCGCGCCGTTCGACGTGGTGGAAGGCGAATCGGAAATCGTTGCCGGCCACATGGTCGAGTACTCCGGCGGTGCGTTCGCCCTGTTCTTCCTGGCCGAATACGCGAACATGATCCTGATCAGCTTCCTGATCTCGATCTTCTTCCTCGGCGGCTGGCTGAGCCCGGTCCAGGGCTGGGTCGATTTCGGCAATGTCTCGCCGCTGGTCGACTGGATCTGGAAGGGCGGTGCACCGTGGTTGTTCGTCAAGGTGTTCTTCTTCGCCAGTGCCTACATCTGGTTCCGTGCCAGCTTCCCGCGCTTCCGCTATGACCAGATCATGCGCCTGGGCTGGAAGGTCTTCATCCCGCTGGCCATTCTGTGGATCGCGGTTACCGCCGTCATGGTGTTCTTCGGCGTGATTCAAAAGGGCGTCTAAGTGATGAACAGGATTACCCATTACTTCAAGAGCCTGCTGCTGCTCGAACTGCTGGCCGGCCTCTGGCTGACGCTGAAGTACAGCTTCAAGCCGAAGTACACGATGATGTACCCGATGGAGAAGTTCCCGCAGTCGCCGCGCTTCCGCGGCCTGCACGCCCTGCGCCGTTATCCCAACGGCGAAGAGCGCTGCATTGCCTGCAAGCTGTGTGAAGCGGTGTGCCCGGCGCTGGCCATCACCATCGACTCGGCCAAGCGCGAGGACGGCACCCGCCGCACCACCCGCTACGACATCGACCTGTTCAAGTGCATCTTCTGCGGCTTCTGCGAAGAAAGCTGCCCGGTGGACTCGATCGTCGAAACCCACATCCTCGAGTACCACTTCGAGAACCGTGGGGAAAACATCGTTACCAAGCCGCAGCTGCTGGCCCTTGGCGACCGTCTCGAGTCCGAGATCGCCGAGCGTCGTGCCGCCGATGCCGCTTACCGCTGAGGTCGAGAGATGGATTGGGTAAATATCGCTTTCTGGGTGTTCGCCATCGCGGCAACGGTTTCGGCCGGTGCGGTGATCAGCGTGCGCAACCCGGTTCACGCCGTGCTCTGCCTGGTGCTGACCTTCTTCTCCATTGCCTGCGTGTGGCTGCTGGTGGGCGCCGAGTTCCTCGGCGTGGCGCTGGTGCTGGTCTACGTTGGCGCGGTGATGGTGCTGTTCCTGTTCGTGGTGATGATGCTGGACATCGACCCCACCAAGCTGCGTGAGGGCTGGGTGCGCTACCTGCCGGTCGGCCTCATTGTGGCGGTGGCGATGCTGGCGCAGATGCTGATCCTGATCGGCGTCAAGGCACGCTCGGTCACGCCGTTCCCGGCCGACAACGCCGCTGCGGTCGCCGCCGACAGTTCCAACATCACCTGGCTGGCACGCACGCTGTTCACCGAGTACCTGCTGCCGTTCGAGTTCGCCGCCGTCATCCTGACCGTGGCCGTGGTTGCCGCCGTGATGTTGACCCTGCGCCGCCGTACCGGCGTCAAGAGCCAGAACCCGGGCGAGCAGACCATGGTCAAGGCCGGCCAGCGCCTGCGCATGGTCAAGATGGGTGCCGAAGCACCGGTCGTGCACAGCAACAGCAAGCCGGCCACCGGCGAGGAGACCCAGCCGTGATTACCCTTGGCCACATCCTTGCGCTTGGCGCGGTGCTGTTCGCCATCAGCCTGGCCGGCATCTTCCTCAACCGGAAGAACGTCATCGTCCTGCTGATGTCGATCGAACTGATGCTGCTGTCGGTGAACATCAACTTCGTCGGCTTCTCGCGCCAGCTGGGCGATCCGTCCGGCCAGCTGTTCGTGTTCTTCATCCTGACCGTCGCCGCCGCGGAAGCCGCCATCGGCCTGGCGATCCTGGTGACCCTGTTCCGTACCCGCCGCACGATCAATGTCGGCGAAGTCGATTCGTTGAAGGGCTGATCCACAGATGGAAATCACTCTCTCCAAGAGTCTGTTGATCGCAGTGGTGCTCGCACCGCTGTTCGGCAGCATCATCGCCGGCCTGTTCGGTCGCCAGGTCAAGCGCTTCGGCGCGCAGACCATCACCATCCTCGGCGTCGCGGTGGCCTGCGGCCTGTCGATGTACACGTTCTACCAGTTGATGTGGGGCGGCGCGCAGCCGTTCAACCAGAACATCTACACGTTCTTCGAAGTCGGCCAGTACTCGGCCCACGTCGGCTTCATGGTCGACAAGCTGACCGCGATGATGATGGTGGTGGTGACCTTCGTGTCGCTGCTGGTCCACATCTACACGATCGGCTACATGCAGGACGATCCGGGCTACCAGCGGTTCTTCAGCTACATCTCGCTGTTCACGTTCTCGATGCTCACCCTGGTGATGAGCAACAACTTCCTGCAGCTGTTCTTTGGCTGGGAAGCGGTGGGCCTGGTGTCGTACCTGCTGATCGGCTTCTGGTTCAAGCGCCCGACCGCGATCTTCGCCAACATGAAGGCGTTCCTGGTCAACCGCGTCGGTGACTTCGGCTTCCTGCTCGGCATCGCCGGCGTGCTGTGGGTGTTCGGCACCCTGGACTACTCGCAGGTGTTCTCGCAGGCCGGCATGCTGGCCGACCCGCGCGCCCAGCTGCAGATCTGGGACGGCACCCTCCTGGGCATGCAGCTGCTGAACGAGCCGGTGATCTGGTCGATCGCCACCGTCATCTGTATCTGCCTGTTCATCGGTGCCATGGGCAAGTCGGCCCAGGTCCCGCTGCACGTGTGGCTGCCCGACTCGATGGAAGGCCCGACCCCGATCTCGGCACTGATCCACGCCGCGACGATGGTGACCGCCGGCATCTTCATGGTCACCCGCATGTCGCCGCTGTTCGAGCTGTCGCAGACCGCGCTGAATTTCGTGCTGTTCATCGGTGCCACCACCGCCTTCTTCACTGGCCTGATCGGCATCGTGCAGAACGACATCAAGCGCGTCGTCGCGTACTCCACGCTGTCGCAGCTGGGCTACATGACGGTTGCACTGGGCGTGTCGGCCTACTCGGCAGCCGTGTTCCACCTGATGACCCACGCCTTCTTCAAGGCGCTGCTGTTCCTGGGTGCCGGCTCGGTCATCATTGCCATGCACCACGAGCAGGACATGCGCAAGATGGGTGGCCTGCGCAAGTACATGCCGATCACCTTCATCACCATGTGGATCGGTACGCTGGCACTGGTGGGTACGCCGTTCTTCTCCGGCTTCTACTCGAAGGACACCATCATCGAGGCCGCCGAGCTGCACGCGCACCTGTCCAACAACTGGGTGGCCACCTACGGCTACTGGGCAGTGCTGGGTGGCGTGATCGTCACCAGCTTCTACAGCTTCCGCCTGCTGTTCCTGACCTTCCACGGCAAGGAGCGTTTCCGCGACGTGCATCATGACGATCATGGTCACGGCCATGACGATCACCACGCCGCCGACGCCCACCACGGCGATGCGCATCACGATGACCACGGCCATGGCCACGGTGGTCCGCATGAGCCGCACGAAACCCCGTGGGTGGTGACCCTGCCGCTGATCCTGCTGGCCATCCCGTCGATCGCCATCGGTTTCTTCAGCATCGGTCCGATGCTGTACGGCACCGACTGGGCCGGCCACCATGCCCACGATGCCATCAAGGGCCAGGCGCATACGTTCTTCACCGGCATCGTCGACTTCTACGATCCGGCCAAGAACACCATCGGCTTCCTGGGTGAGGAGTTCCACGGCCCGATCGCCTTCGCGCTGCACGGCATGATGGCTCCGGCGTTCATGCTGACCGTCGCGGGCTTCCTGCTGGCCGTACTGTTCTACCTGTGGAAGCCGGACCTGTCGGGCAAGGCGCGCAAGGCCTTCGCTCCGCTGGTGTCGGTGCTGGAAAACAAGTACGGCTTCGACAAGCTGTGGATCGATGGCTTTGCCGGTGGCAGCGTCAAGCTGGGCAAGGTCTCGCGCTGGATCGACAGCAACATCGTCGACGGCGTGGTCAATCTCTCGGCACGTGTTGTGGATGTCGCAGCCGGCGTGCTGCGTCGTACCCAATCCGGTTTCCTCTATCACTACGCCTTCGCGATGATCATCGGCCTGATTGCCCTGCTGGGCGTGCTGATGCATTACCTGCGTTGATGACCTGTACGGAATAAGAAGACGTGTCGAACTGGCCTCTACTCAGTGTCCTCATCTGGCTGCCGATCATCGGTGGCGCCCTGATCCTCGCGATCCGTGATGCGCAGACCGCCCGCTGGGCGTCGCTGGGCGTAGCGGTGCTGACTTTCGTGGCGAGCCTCTCGCTGCTGAGCGGCTACAACGCGGGCATCGACGGTCTGCAGTTCGTCGAGACCCATGCGTGGATCCCGGCGTACAAGATCGGCTACAACCTGGGCGTGGACGGCATTGCCGTGGCGCTGATCCTGCTGACTACCCTGGTCAGCGTGCTTGCCCTGATCGGCGCCTGGAGCGCCATCGACAAGCGCGTGAACCAGTACGTGGCGGCCTTCCTGATCCTGGAAGGCGTCACGGTCGGTATCTTCGCGGCGACGGACGCGATGCTGTTCTACGTGTTCTTCGAGGCGATGCTGATCCCGATGTTCCTGATCATCGGTGTCTGGGGCGGCCCGCGCCGCATCTACGCTGCGCTGAAGTTCTTCCTGTACACCTTCCTCGGCTCGGTGCTGATGCTGGTGGCGTTGATCTACCTGTACATGAAGGGCGGCAGCTTCCAGCTGGCCGACCTGTATGCACTGCCGCTGTCGGCCAAGGAACAGACCTGGATCTTCTTCGCGTTCCTGATCGCCTTCGCGGTCAAGGTGCCGATGTTCCCGGTCCATACCTGGCTGCCGGACGCCCACGTGGAAGCGCCGACCGCCGGTTCGGTGATCCTGGCCGCCATCGCCCTGAAGATCGGTGGCTATGGCTTCCTGCGCTTCAACCTGCCGATCGTCCCGGACGCTTCGCAGGAATGGGCCTGGCTGGTGATCGGGCTGTCGTTGATCGCGGTGATCTACGTTGGCCTGGTCGCCCTGGTGCAGGACGACATGAAGAAGCTGATCGCCTATTCGTCGATCGCGCACATGGGCTTCGTCACCCTGGGCACCTTTATTGCCCTGTGGCTGGTGCGTGAAGCCGGCAACGCCGATGCCGCCCGCCTGGGCCTGCAGGGCGCCATGGTGCAGATGATCTCGCACGGCTTCGTGTCCGGCGCGATGTTCTCCTGCGTCGGCGTGCTGTACGACCGCATGCACAGCCGCCGCATCGCCGATTACGGCGGCGTGGTCAACGTGATGCCGTGGTTCGCCACCTTCGCCATGCTGTTCTTCATGGCCAACGCGGGCCTGCCCGGTACCAGCGGTTTCGTCGGCGAGTTCATGGTCATCCTCTCGGCCTTCCAGCGTAATCCGTGGATCGCGCTGGGCGCGGCCACCACCCTGATCATCGGCGCCGCCTACACCCTGTGGCTGTACAAGCGCATCTTCTTCGGTGAAGTGGCCAACAGCCATGTTGCCGAACTGAAGGACATCAACGGCCGCGAATGGCTGGTGCTGGGCGTGTTCGCCATCGGCGTGCTGGCCCTGGGCATCTATCCCAAGCCGCTGACCGACCTGATGGAGCCCTCGATCGCGAAGCTGGCGATGCAGATCGCATCCAGCAAGCTGCTGTAATTCCAGGATTTGATGATGACCACCTCGCCGCTGCTGCCATTGACCGCCGCTGACCTGCCACCGCTCGCTCCCGAGCTGGTGCTGATCGGCAGCGCCTTCGCCCTGATGATCCTCGACCTGTTCGTCAGCAACCGGAACAAGATCGTCACCCACCTGTTCTCGCTCGCTGCGCTGGCCGTGGTGCTGTTCATGCTGGCCACCGGCGTGGGCGGGCAGGGCGAGGTCTTCCATGGCATGTTCGTGCGCGATACCGCCGCGGACGTGATGAAGACCGGGATCGTGCTGCTCAGCGGCCTGACCCTGGTCTATGGCTGGCGTTATCTGCGTGACCGCAACCTGTTCCAGGGCGAGATCCCGGTGCTGATCCTGTTCGGCACCGCCGGCATGATGATCCTGGTGTCGGCCGGCAGCCTGCTGATGGTCTACCTGGGCCTGGAACTGCTGGCGCTGTGCTCCTACGCCCTGGTCGCCAGCAACCGCGAAAACGGCCTGGCCTCGGAAGCGGCGATGAAGTACATCGTGCTCGGCTCGCTGGCCTCTGGCCTGCTGCTGTACGGCATGTCGCTGATCTACGGTGCTACCGGCAGCCTGCACCTGGACGTCATCCGTGACGCCATCCCGCACTCGGAAGAGCGCGTGCTGCTGATCACCGGTGCGGTGTTCATGATCGCCGGCGTCGCCTTCAAGCTGGGTGCGGCACCGTTCCACATGTGGCTGCCGGACGTGTACCAGGGTGCCCCGGCACCGATCGCGCTGTTCATCAGCTCGGCGCCGAAGCTGGCCGCCTTCGGCATGGCCTACCGCCTGCTGGAAATGGGCGTGGGCCCGCTGTCGACGGAACTGCAGCTGCTGATCGCCGGCCTGGCCGCAGTCTCGTTGGTCATCGGCAACCTGATGGCCATCGCGCAGAGCAATCTCAAGCGCATGCTGGCGTTCTCCACCGTTTCGCACATCGGCTTCCTGCTGATGGGCATCGCCGGTGGTGGCGCACAGGGCTATGCCGCTGCGCTGTTCTACGCACTGGCCTACGCCATCATGTCGACCGCCGCCTTCGGCGCGATCATCGCGCTGTCGCGTGCCGGCTTTGAAGCCGAGAACATCGAGGACTTCAAGGGCCTCAATGCCCGCAACCCGTGGATGGCAGGCCTGGTGCTGTGCATCATGGCGTCGCTGGCCGGCATCCCGCCGTTCCTGGGCTTCTGGACCAAGCTGGCGGTGCTGGGCGCGGCCGTCAACGGCGGCCTGCTGTGGCTGGCCATCCTGGGCGTGCTGTGCGCCGTGGTCGGCTGCTTCTACTACCTGCGCGTCATCAAGGTCATGTACTTCGATGAGCCGGTGGGCGAGGCCATGCCGCGCAACAACGACCGCGTGCTGGGTGTGGTGCTGGGCGTCAATGCCCTGGCGCTGCTGGCCCTGGGCCTGGCCTGGAACCCGATCATGGTCTGGTGCCAGCAGGCATTTGCGCATCTTGCATAAAAGTTGACACAAAGCTGCGCGATTCGTGTAATATGCGCAGCCTGAGTTGTCACTGCAGCGGTTCAGCCAGAACATCGTTGCGGTAGCCCTCCTCGAAAGAGCAGGGCAGCAGTTCAAGCACTTCCGGTGCGGGGTGGAGCAGTCTGGCAGCTCGTCGGGCTCATAACCCGAAGGTCGCAGGTTCAAATCCTGCCCCCGCTACCAACTTCGGATCGGCGCGAACCGATTTGATGAATGAGGGAAAGCTTGCAGTTTTTGGAGCCATCGCTCATAATTCCGCTTCTGATGCGGGGTGGAGCAGTCTGGCAGCTCGTCGGGCTCATAACCCGAAGGTCGCAGGTTCAAATCCTGCCCCCGCTACCAAGTAAGGAGATCGCCTTCGAAGTCCCGCTTCGAGGGCGTTTTTCTTTGGGCGGGTTCCGTTCTTGCAGAGTCGAGCCATGCTCGACTTCCGGTATGGAAAAGGGATCTGACCCGGCCCCGCACCTTGCACCAGCGCGGTGCAGCCGCTATCATCAGCGGCCTAGCAGTACCCCTGAAGGCGGTACTCCCAGCGGGAGTCCGGACCCGGAAGGAGGGCCGCGACCGGCAGGCAATGCAGGTTGCAACCGGAATCCAGTCACCGGAGTCTTTCCGGAAAAGGGGCCCAACGGGCCCTTTGTCGTTTCCGGGGCGTCATGTTTCCACGCCGGCCAAGGCCGGCACCCAACCATAGAGATCAAGGCAGGCTGTGAGCGACAAGGCAACCGACATCGCGAATCTGCTCGCCCCGACCGTTGTGTCGCTGGGCCTGGAGCTGCTGGGCGTTGAGTATCTGCCGGCCCCCGGCGGTGCGACCCTGCGCCTTTACATCGACGTGCCGCTGGCTGAACAGCCCGAGCGCATCATCAATGTCGACGACTGCGAGCGGGTCAGCCGCGAAGTCTCGGCGCAGCTGGACGTCGAAGACCCGATCAGCGGCAATTACACGCTGGAAGTGTCCTCGCCGGGCGTGGACCGCCCGCTGTTCAACCTGGAGCAGTTCGGCCGCCACCAGGGTGAATCGGCCAAGGTGACGCTGAAGCTGCCGCAGGACAACCGCCGTCGCCTGCAGGGCCGCATCGAAGCGATCGACGAGGCCGCGGGCACCATCACCTTCATCGTCGACAAGGCTGAAGTGGTCGTGTCGGCCGACAACATCGACAAGGCACGGATCATGCCCGACTGGGTGGCGCTGGGGCTGGCCCCGAGCAAGCCGACCGGTCCGGCACCGAAGCGTCCGAAGCCGAACACGAATTCTTCTTCCAACGAGCCGGCGGCAAAGAAGCCGCGCGCGGAGTGAGCCAATGAGCAAGGAACTGTTGCTGGTAGTCGACGCAGTCGCCAACGAGAAGGGCGTGCCGCGTGAAGTGATCTTCGATGCCATCGAGGCCGCCCTGGCCTCGGCAGCGAAGAAGCGCTATCCCGAGGAGGAAGTGCTGACCCGCGTGGTCATCGACCACAAGGATGGCAGCTACGAAACCTTCCGCCGCTGGGAAGTGGTGGCTGATGACGTGGTCATGGAATCCCCGGATCGCCAGATCCGCCTGATGGACGCCGTCGACGAGGCCGAAGGCGTCGAGGTCGGCGACTACATCGAAGAGCAGATCGAGAACCCGGACTTCGGCCGCATCGCTGCCCAGGCCGCCAAGCAGGTCATCGTCCAGCGCGTGCGCGAAGCCGAGCGCCAGCAGGTCGTGGATGCATGGAAGGATCGCGTGGGTGAGCTGATCACCGGTGTGGTCAAGCGCGCCGAGCGCGGCAACATCTACGTCGACCTCGGTGGCAATGCCGAAGGCTTCATTCCGAAGGACAAGGGCATTCCGCGCGACGTGCTGCGTGCCGGGGACCGCGTGCGCGGCTACCTGGCCGAAGTGCGCTCGGAGCCGCGTGGCCCGCAGCTGTTCATCAGCCGCGCCGCGCCGGAGTTCATGATCGAGCTGTTCAAGCTGGAAGTGCCGGAAGTCGGCCAGGGCCTGGTCGAAATCAAGGCCTGCGCCCGCGATCCGGGCGACCGCGCCAAGATCGCCGTGCTGGCCCACGACCAGCGCACCGATCCGATCGGTGCCTGCATCGGCATGCGCGGTTCGCGCGTGCAGGCCGTGTCCAACGAGCTCAATGGCGAGCGCGTGGACATCGTGCTGTGGAACGACAACCCGGCCAACTTCGTCATCAACGCGATGGCGCCGGCCGAAGTGCAGTCGATCATCGTCGATGAGGACAAGCACTCGATGGACCTGGCCGTTGCCGAAGACCGCCTGGCCCAGGCGATCGGCAAGGGCGGCCAGAACGTGCGCCTGGCCAGCCGCCTGACCGGCTGGCAGCTCAACGTGATGACCCAGGACCAGGTCACTGCCAAGTCGGAGGCCGAGCAGGCTGCCGCCCGCCAGCTGTTCATGGACAAGCTGGAAGTGGACGAGGAAATCGCCGGCATCCTGGTCAGCGAAGGCTTCGGCACCGTCGAGGAAATCGCATATGTCCCGGTCGGCGAACTGCTGGCCGTGGAAGGTTTCGACGAGGACATCGTCGAAGAGCTGCGCGCTCGTGCCCGCGATGCGCTGCTCAATGAGGCCCTGGCAGTCGAGGAAGGCCTTGAAGACGGCCAGCCGGCGCAGGACCTGCTGTCCCTGAAGGGCATGGACGAAGCCACCGCATATGCGCTGGCCGGCCACGGCGTGCGTACCAGCGAGGACCTGTCCGACCTGGCCGCCGACGAGGTCATGGACTTCGGCATCGAAGGACTGGATCAGGCGCGCGCCGCTGCGCTGATCCTGGCCGCCCGTGCCGAGGAGATCGCCCGACTGGAACGCGGCGAATGAGCCGGCAATGAACAGGGCCCTGAGCCGCTCAGGGCGTAGAATCCGCGCCACCTCCAGATGCGGGGGGGCGCCCACAAGATCATAGGATCCGAATGTCGCAGCAAACCACCATCCGCAAGCTTGCCGAACTGGTCAACACGCCGGTCGAAAAACTGCTGGAACAGCTGGCCGGTGCCGGCATGAAGTTCAGCGGTCCCGACCAGGTCGTGACCAGCTCCGAGAAGGTAAAGCTCCTGGGCTTCCTTCGTCGTTCGCACGGCAAGCCCGAGCAGGCCCCGGAAGAGACCGATCAGTCTGCGAAGAAGATCACGCTCAACCGCCGGAAGCAGCAGGAAGTGACGGTCAATTCCGGTCGCAGCAAGACGACCGTGAATGTCGAGGTGCGCCAGAAGCGTACCTACGTCAAGGATGGTGCTCGCGCCATGACGCCGGACGAAGAGCGCGCCGACATCCTGCGCAAGCTGGAAGAGTCGCGTGCGCGCAACCTCGCCGAACAGCAGGCCCTGGCCGAGAAGGATCGTCTGCGCGACGAGGCCATCGTCCGTGCCCGTGAGGAAGAGGCCG
Organism: Stenotrophomonas maltophilia group sp. Smal12; assembly: GCF_037079935.1. Taxonomy (NCBI): domain Bacteria; kingdom Pseudomonadati; phylum Pseudomonadota; class Gammaproteobacteria; order Lysobacterales; family Lysobacteraceae; genus Stenotrophomonas; species Stenotrophomonas maltophilia group sp. Smal12. The sequence goes on from NZ_JBAWUK010000001.1 coordinate 185,910, forward strand.
CCGCCAAGGAACGCGCCGAAGCCGAGAAGAAGGCTGCCGAGGAAGCTGCGGCTGCGGCCAAGGCGGCCGAGGCACTGGCCGCCAGCAAGCCCAAGCGTGCTCCGATCGACGAAACCGCGCCGCGCCCGCCGCGCGCCCCGGCCGCCGCCCCGGCTGCGCCGCGTGGTGCTCCGCCGCCGCCGCCGCGCAACGACGAGCGCAACAACCGCAGCGCGCCGCGCAACGAGCGTGGCCCGGGCGACCGCTTCGCCGGCCAGATGCACCTGTCGGCCGCCGATCGTGCGCGTCGCGGCAACAGCAACAACAGCAATTCGCGTGGACGTCCGGGTGGCCGCAACCAGTCCGGTGGCCGTCGCGACATGTCGCGTGGTGGCAACAATGCCGGCCCGCACGCGTTCGAACGCCCGACCGCCCCGGTCGTGCGTGAAGTCGCGATCGGCGAGACCATCACCGTGGCCGACCTGGCGCAGAAGCTCGCGCTGAAGGGCGGCGAGGTGGTGAAGGCGCTGTTCAAGATGGGCGTGATGGCGACCATCACCCAGTCCATCGACCACGACACCGCTGCGCTGGTGACCGAAGAACTCGGCCACAAGGCGATCCGTGCCAACGACAACGATGCCGAAGACGCGCTGCTTGCTTCGACCGGTGAAAACCAGGGCGAAGCCGTGCAGCGCCCGCCGGTGGTCACCATCATGGGTCACGTCGACCACGGCAAGACTTCGCTGCTGGACTACATCCGCCGCACCAAGGTTGCCCACGGCGAAGCCGGCGGCATCACCCAGCATATCGGTGCCTATCACGTCGAAACGCCCAAGGGCGTCATCAGCTTCCTGGATACCCCGGGCCACGCCGCGTTCACCTCGATGCGTGCCCGCGGCGCCAAGCTGACCGACATCGTGGTGCTGGTGGTTGCTGCCGACGACGGCGTCATGCCGCAGACCAAGGAAGCGATCCAGCACGCCCGTTCGGCGGGTGTGCCGCTGATCGTGGCGATCAACAAGATCGACAAGTCCGGTGCCGATCCGATGCGGGTCAAGAACGAGCTGCTCTCCGAGCAGGTCGTGGCCGAAGAGTTCGGTGGTGACATCCAGATGGTGGAGATCTCGGCCAAGACCGGCCTGGGCATCGACGACCTGCTGGACGCGGTGTCGGTGCAGGCCGAACTGCTGGAACTGAAGGCCGTCGACGAAGGCCGCGCCTCGGGCGTGGTGATCGAATCGTCGCTGGACAAGGGCCGCGGCCCGGTCGCTACGGTGCTGGTGCAGCAGGGCCGCCTGAAGAAGGGCGACTACCTGGTGTGCGGTATCCAGTACGGCCGCGTGCGTGCGCTGTTCGACGAAACCGGCAAGCAGCCGGAGTTCGCCGGCCCGTCGATCCCGGTGCAGGTCCTGGGCCTGTCCGGTGTGCCGGAAGCCGGAGACGACTTCGTGGTGGTCGAGGACGAGCGCCTGGCCAAGGATGTTGCGCAGCAGCGTGAGACCAAGCGTCGTGAGTCGCGCCTGGTCGCCACCGCTGGCAGCCGCATGGAAGACATCATGGCGACCCTGGGCAAGGGCGAGGGCCAGCAGGTCCTCAACCTGGTCATCAAGGCCGACGTGCAGGGTTCGGTGCAGGCCCTGAGCCAGGCACTGGTCGCGCTGTCCAACGAAGACATCCGCATCAACGTGATCCACTCCGGCGTCGGCGGCATCACCGAATCGGACGCCAACTCGGCGGCTGCTTCGAAGGCCACCGTCATCGGCTTCAACGTGCGTGCGGATGCTTCGGCCCGTCGCATCATCGAATCCAACGGCGTCGACCTGCGTTACTTCTCGATCATCTATGACGTGATCGATCAGGTGAAGCAGGTGGCATCCGGTCTGCTGGGCGTGGAGATCCGCGAAGAGATCATCGGTATCGCCGAGGTCCGCGACGTCTTCCGCAGCTCCAAGCTGGGCGCCGTTGCCGGCTCGATGGTCATCGAGGGCGTGGTCAAGCGCAACAAGCCGATCCGCGTGCTGCGCGACAGCGTGGTGATCTTCGAGGGCGAGCTGGAATCGCTGCGTCGCTTCAAGGAGAACGTCGAGGAAGTCCGCAACGGTACCGAATGCGGTATCGCGGTGAAGGCCTACAACGACGTCAAGCCAGGCGACCAGATCGAGTGCTTCGAGCGTATCGAAGTGCCGCGCACCCTGTAATGCTGCAAGGTGGCCCGACCAACGGTCGGGCCCTACCATGTACCTGTAGCGCCCGGCCGTTGGTCGGGCGACAATCGAATCAAAGGTAGTGCCCGACCGTTGGTCGGGCGACAACTGAACCAAGAGCTCCTCGTGCCCAAGACTTTCCATCGAACCGACCGTGTCTCCGCCCAGCTGCGCCGTGAGCTCGGCACCCTGGTGCACAACGCCGTGCGCGAGCACGGGTTGCCCTCGGTGAGCGTGTCCGACGTGGAAATCACCCGCGACATGGCCCATGCCAAGGTGTTCGTCACCGCGCTGATGCCGGAACGCTCGGCTGAAGCCGTGGCCGGCCTGAAGGAGCTGGGCTACCGCCTGCGCATGGACCTGGCCCGTGCGATGAAGCTGCGCCACGTGCCGGAGCTGCATTTCCACTACGACGATTCGGTCGACCGTGGTGAGCACATCGACAACATCCTGCGCGACCTGCCCGATACGCTGGCCGCGGAGAAGCGTCGCGAGAGCGACGAAGAATAAGCTAGCGCCGGGCCCATGCCCGGCGTCTTTCCATTCCGGCAACGCGATGCCTGTGCGGGCCGCGCCGCTGCAGCCGAGCATGGCTCGGCTCTACAACATCCTGTCATGACCCGAATTCAGTTCCGCCGCCTGGATGGCATCCTGCTGCTCGACAAGTCGACCGGCATGAGCTCCAACGCCGCCCTGCAGGTGGCGCGCCGCCTGTTCCGTGCCCAGAAGGGCGGCCACACCGGCAGCCTCGACCCGTTGGCCACCGGCCTGCTGCCGCTATGCTTCGGCGAGGCAACCAAGATCGCCGGCCTGCTGCTGGGTTCGGCCAAGGCGTACGATGCCGAGATCGTGCTCGGCCAGACCACGGACACCGATGATGCCGAGGGCCAGGTACTGCTGCAGCGCCCGGTGCCGGCGATCAGCGCCGAGGCCCTGCAGGCTGCGCTGGCGCCACTGACGGGGAACATCCGCCAGCGGGCTCCGATCTATTCGGCGCTGAAGCAGGGCGGTGAACCGTTGTATGTGAAGGCCCGCCGCGGCGAGGCCATCGAGGCCCCGGAGCGCGAGGTCCAGGTGCACGCCATCGAGGTACTCGAGCAGCAGCCGGAACGGCTGCGGCTGCGCGTGACCTGTGGCTCCGGCACCTACATCCGCAGCCTGGCACGCGACCTCGGCGAACGCCTGGGCTGCGGCGCCCATATCAGTGCGCTGCGCCGGCTGTGGGTCGAGCCGTTCCGTGAACCGGTGATGGTCACCCTGGACCAGCTGCGGGTGATGGCCGAGGCCGGCGACGAGGCGGGCATGGACGCGCTGCTGCTGCCGTTGGCGGCCGGCCTGGCCGAGTATCCGCGGGTCGACCTCGACGCCGCCCAGGCTCACCGTTTCTGCGTCGGCCAGCGCCAGCGTGACATGTCCTGGCCGCATGGCCTGGTGGCCGTGTTCGGTCCGGACGATGCTGTCCAAGGCCTGGGCCAGGTCGACGACAGTGGCCTGCTGGCCCCGCAGCGCCGTTTCAACCTCTGACCGGGGCAGGGTGGTTCAGCCCCGGTCCTTGTCCCGGAAGCCCCTGGCCGTTACAATTTCGCGGCCGTTTTCCGGCAACCTGCCTCGCGCAGGTTTCATCCTCGTAGTCCACGGCGAGCCTGGCGGTGCGCGAAGCGCGTTCCTGCCGGCCACGCATCACAGAGAAAAAAGAAATGTCGATCGACACCCAGAAGGTCATTGAAGACAACAAGCGCAGCGCCGCTGACACCGGCTCCCCGGAAGTCCAGGTTGCCCTGCTGACCGCCCGCATCGAACTGCTGACCGGCCACTTCAAGACCCACAAGAAGGATCACCACAGCCGCCGCGGCCTGCTGCAGATGGTCAACCGCCGTCGCAGCCTGCTCGACTACCTGAAGAAGAAGGACGTCGAGCGTTACAAGGCCCTGATCGAAAAGCTTGGCCTGCGTCGCTAAGCAACGAATCCCCCGCGGCGCAGCGATGCGCCGCGGTTTTGTTTTGTAGCACCGCAATCCCCGATTCAGGCCGGAACGATCCGGCCACCCGCTGGCGGCAAGGGTCGCCGACGGTCCAAATTCGCAGACAGCATCCCCAAGGACACCCTCCGTGGCAAAAATCACCAAAACCTTCCAGTACGGCAAGCACACCGTCACGCTTGAGACCGGCGAAGTCGCCCGCCAGGCCAGCGGCGCGGTCATCGTCAAGATGGACGACACCGTACTGCTGGTCACCGCCGTCGCCGCCAAGAGCGCGCGCGAAGGCCAGGACTTCTTCCCGCTGACCGTCGATTATCAGGAAAAGTTCTACGCCGGCGGCCGCATCCCGGGTGGTTTCTTCAAGCGTGAAGGCCGTGCAACCGAGAAGGAAACGCTGATCTCGCGTCTGATCGACCGTCCGATCCGTCCGCTGTTCCCGGAAGACTACAAGAACGAAGTGCAGATCATCGCCACGGTCATGTCGCTGAACCCGGACGTGGACGGCGACATCCCGGCCCTGATCGGCGCCTCGGCTGCGCTGGCCCTGGCCGGCACCCCGTTCATGGGCCCGATCGGCGCTGCCAAGGTCGGCTACAAGAACGGCGAGTACATCCTGAACCCGACCGTCAGCGAACTGGCTGACTCGCAGCTGGAACTGGTTGTCGCCGGTACCTCCAACGCCGTGCTGATGGTCGAATCCGAAGCCGCGCTGCTGTCCGAAGAAGTGATGCTGGGCGCCGTGACCTTCGGTCACCGCGAAATGCAGAAGGTCATCAACGCGATCAACGAGCTGACCGTCGAAGCTGGCACCAAGCCGTCGACCTGGGAAGCCCCGGCCAAGAACGACGCGCTGATCTCCGCGCTGAAGGAAGCCATCGGCCCGCGCCTGGGCGAAGCCTTCCAGGTGCGCGACAAGCTGCAGCGCCGTGACGCCATCTCGGCGATCAAGAAGGACGTGTTCGAAGCCCTGGCGGGCCGCGTGGCCGCCGAAGGCTGGAACCCGGCCGAGCTGTCGAAGGAATTCGGCGAACTGGAATACCGCACCATGCGTGACTCGGTGCTGGACACCAAGGTCCGCATCGACGGCCGTGCGCTGGACACCGTCCGCCCGATCACCGTGAAGACCGGCGTGCTGCCGCGTACCCACGGTTCCTCGCTGTTCACCCGTGGCGAAACCCAGGCCATCGTGACCATCACGCTGGGCACCGCCCGTGACGGCCAGGTCATCGACGCCGTTGCCGGTGAGTACAAGGAAAACTTCCTGTTCCACTACAACTTCCCTCCGTTCTCGGTGGGTGAGTGCGGCCGCATGATGGGCCCGAAGCGCCGCGAAATCGGCCACGGTCGTCTGGCCAAGCGCGGCGTGCTGGCTGTCATGCCGTCGCTGGAAGCCTTCCCGTACACCATCCGCGTCGTCTCGGAAATCACCGAGTCGAACGGTTCTTCGTCGATGGCGTCGGTCTGCGGCTCGTCGCTGGCCCTGATGGACGCCGGCGTGCCGGTGAAGGCACCGGTGGCCGGTATTGCCATGGGCCTGGTCAAGGAAGGCGACCGTTTCGTGGTCCTGTCCGACATCCTGGGTGACGAAGATCACCTGGGCGACATGGACTTCAAGGTGGCCGGTACCGCTGAGGGCATCTCCGCCCTGCAGATGGACATCAAGATCGAAGGCATCACCGAAGAGATCATGAAGCAGGCCCTGCAGCAGGCCAAGGCTGGCCGTCTGCACATCCTGGGTGAAATGGCCCACGGCCTGACCGCTCCGCGTGAGGAGCTGTCGGACTACGCGCCGCGCCTGCTGACCATCAAGATCCACCCGGACAAGATCCGCGAAGTGATCGGCAAGGGTGGCTCGACCATCCAGGCCATCACCAAGGAAACCGGCACCCAGATCGACATCCAGGACGACGGCACCATCGTCATCGCGTCGGTCAACGCCATCGCTGCCCAGGCTGCCAAGGCCCGCATCGAGCAGATCACCTCGGACGTCGAGCCGGGCCGCATCTACGAAGGCAAGGTCGCCAAGATCATGGACTTCGGTGCGTTCGTCACCATCCTGCCGGGCAAGGACGGCCTGGTCCACGTGTCGCAGATCTCCAGCGAGCGCGTCGAGAAGGTCGGCGACAAGCTGAAGGAAGGCGATGTGGTCAAGGTCAAGGTGCTGGAAGTCGACAAGCAGGGCCGTATCCGCCTGTCGATGAAGGCCGTCGAAGAAGGCGAAGGCGCCAGCGCCGAATAATCGGTACTGCTGCTCGTGCGGTGGGTGAGGACCGTTGGTCCTCACGCTTTCGCAAATGAGAAAGCGGGCTTCGGCCCGCTTTTTCTTTGCCTCGATGTTGTGAAGAGACGCTCATCCAGGTCGCTGCATGTCCTGCTGCAGTGCATGATCGCCGCCACGCAGCCATCGTTCTGTCACCGTTGCACGGATCGCGCCTGTCCATGGGACGACATGCCGCGACATCCGTACCGCAGCCCTATCGGTTTGCTAACGTGGCGGCGCCTTTGAACCGGGAGATCCCATGTTCCGCCAGACCGTGGCCGTCCTTGCCGTGCTGATTGCCGGTGCCTTGCCCATTGCCGCGCACGCAGCGCCCGCACAGCAGCCGATCTTCGGCGCCTATTACCCTGGTGGATCGGCCGAGCGCTATCCGGTGTCGAGCATTCCGGCCGAGCGCCTGACCCACCTGTTCTACGCGTTCTCCACCATCGAGGACGGCCGCTGCACGGTCGGTGCGAAGCGCCGAAGAATTTCGCCGCACTGGCCGAACTCAAGAAGGCGCACCCGCACCTGCGCACGCTGATTTCCATTGGCGGCTGGGGCGCAGGCGGCTTCTCCGATGCGGCACTGACCGAAACCAGCCGCAAGCGCCTGGTCGACTCATGCATGGCGCTGTTCTTCGAGCGCCATGCAGGCAGCTTCGATGGTGTGGACATCGACTGGGAATTCCCGGTCAGTGGTGGGCCGGAGGAGCTGGCACACCGCCCGCAGGATCGCGCCAACCTGACCCGGCTTGCGCAGGCCTTCCGCCAGGCACTCGATGCGCGCGGTCGCAAGGTTGGCCAGCCGATGCTGCTGACCGCCGCGTTGGCCGCCGGTCGCCTGCAGACCGATGGCCCCTATGATCCGGCGGCGAGCTACGACCTGCCGGCGCTGGCCAGGGTGTTCGATTTCATCAACCTGATGAGCTACGACATGGGCACCGGCTTCTCGTCGGTGTCGACCTTCAATGCGCCCTTGCATGAAGTGCCGGCCGATCCGCTGGCGCCGGAGCTGCGCCGCTGGAACAACGTGGCCGGCGCGGTGCAGTACTACCGCGAGCACGGTGTACCGGCCGACAAGCTGGTGCTGGGCGTGCCGTTCTACGGGCGCGGCTTCAAGGTCACCGGCGATGCACCGGATGGCCTGTATCAGCCTTACAGCACACCGGCCGACGCCGGCGACTGGCGGGTGATCAAGGCGCGCTATCTCGACCAGCCGGGCTGGACCAGGCACTGGCAGCCGCAGGCGCAGAGCCCGTGGCTGTACAACGCCGAACAGAAGGTCTTCATCAGCTATGAAGACCCGCGCTCGATCGGGCTGCGTGCGCAGTTCGCCCGCGAGCAGGGCCTGGCCGGGGTGTTCATGTGGGAGCTGACCGGCGACGACGAGCAGGCCAGCCTGCTCAACGCCATGCTCGGCCCGTGGCAGAAGGCGCGCATCGGCGATTGAGTCGCGTGCTGGCGCCGGGCTCATGCCCGGCGACGCTTCAGTTCGCCCAGACGCTGTTCGGATCGCCGTTGCGGGCGCGGCGCTGGCTGGCGACGGCCAGGCGGGCGAAGCCGAAGGCCATGGCCAGCGCGATGGCATCGATCCAGAACAGCGGCCACTGGCCACGCCCGGCGGCGCGCCACAGCCAGTCACCATCGAGTGCACCGTGCAGGACCGGCACCAGTGCAGTGCTGATCGCTGCGGCCCACAGCAGTTCGCGCGCGGCCTGCGCGGGACGGCGCAGTGCAGCCCACAGCGCACAGGCTGCCCAGCTGCCGAAGCAGGCCCAGCGGATGCCGTGGTCGACCGCCGACGGTGCCAGCCGCTCCAGCACCAGTGCGGTGACGAACGCGATCGAGATCGCCACGCACAGGCCGATGCACACGCCGACCGTGGCCCGCGCCATGTTCACACCGGCACGTGGCTGTTGCGGCTGGCGACGCTTGCGCCGCGACTCGATCCACAGCAGGTTGCCGGAGTAGAACAGGAACGCACCGCCGAGGCCGAGCAGGAAGTACAGCCAGATCACCACGCCGTTGCCGAACTCACCGAAGTGCAGCGCGTAGGCGGCGCTGAGCGTGGCGTGGTTGGCGTCGCGCTGGCCCGGCAGCTGCGACGCGAGCAGGTTGCCGGTGGCGACGTCCAATGCCACGGCACCAAGCGGGCCGAGGGTGCCACTGGCCTCGCCGGTGATCTCGATCGTGGCGTTGGCATCGCCGCCATTGGCCAGCTTCAGGTAGGCCGGTTCAAAGTTGGCCACGCCCTGCGCGCGGGCCACTTCAAGTGCGCGCGCATGCAGCACGCGCAGGCTGCCCGGTGGCGCCGGAATCCCGCTGGCATCGCGCACCGGCGCAGTGTCCATCGCGGTCGGTACCGCTTGCAGCGCCTTGCCGTCGTAGATCAGCGGATTGAGCAGGGCCATCTGCACGAACACCAGGCACAGCAGGGCGCCCGTGACTGCGAACATCAGGTGGAAAGGCAGGCTGAGCACGCCGATCACGTTGTGCGCGTCCTGCCACAGCTGCTTCAGGTTGCGGCCCGGGCGCAGCGCGAACAGGTCGCCGAACAGCCTCGGCAGGTGGATCACCAGGCCGCTCAGCAGCGCCATGCCATACAGCAGGCTGACGATGCCCATCACATAGATGCCGGCCACCGGCAGGCCGAGGCTGTAGTGCAGTTCGTTGACCAGTTCTGCCAGTCCGGTCTGCGGCGGCGAGGGGCTGCCGGCGATCTGGCCCGGCCAGGCGTAGCGCCAGCTGCCGTCATCGGCCTGCCAGTACGCCAGGGGCTGCGGGTGTTCGGTGCCGGGGAAGGTCATGCCAACGTGGCGGCGGGCCTCCGGGTGTGTCGCCAGTACGTCTTCCAGCAGGTACTGCGCATCGTCCAGGCCCGCCGGCAAGGCGGTGGCTGCGCCCGGGGTCTGCCACAGCGGCAAGTCGTGATGGAACAGGGTCAGCGCACCCGCATAGAAGGCCACGAAAAGGCCGAAGCCGGCGACCAGGCCGACCCAGGTGTGCAGGGTGGTGAATGTGCGCAGCGTCTGCGAACTGAACTTCATGGGGGAGCTCTCATTGCACCGCGCCGGCCAGGCGCAGCAGCCCGAGCACGGCGAAGCCGGCCGCGGCGCTGCCACCCAGAACCAGCCAGGCGCGCAGTGCGCTGCGGAAGCTGAACGCCCACAGGGCGGCCAGCATCCATAACGGGATGAAGGCGATCAGGGTCGGCACCAGTGCGCGCTGCCAAGGGCCGGGCGGCAGCCAGGCCAGCAGGCCGGTCGCGGCGGCCGCAAGCAGGAAGCCAGCGATGATGCCGGCGATGGCGCGCGACCACATCACGGCGACTCCGTGCCCGGGCGATGCCAGGCGGCCAGCGCCGGCAGCAGCATCGCGGCGAGCATCCAGGTGCACAGCATCGCCACCAGACCGGCAGCGAAACCGAGTTCGGCCATCCACAGCCACAATGCGGCAGCCGCGGCGACCAGGCCGATCTGGCGGCCGAGGCGACCGGCGCGGCGCAGGCGCGGCCAACGGCAGTGCGGCGAGGCGGCATAGAAGGCCAGTGCCGAAAACATCGCTGCCAGCATGCCCAGGCTGCAGAAGCCCAGGGTGGAAAGGCCGACGGTGATCATTGCAGGCGGGCGCCGCGGCAGTGGGCCGGCGAACGCGGGGCACGGGCGGGGCCGGCGGGAGCCGGTCGGAGCGGGTGGCGCATCACGAGGTCCTGGGGGAAGCGGGCAGGCTGGCACGGGGCGGGCTGCGCGGACATGGTAATCATTGCGTTTTCACGCCGCCAGCGCTGGCCATTCAGCGGACCGTACGGCAGCCCTTGGGCTTTCCGGTGCGCTGGTTTAAGATCGTCGCAGACTCCTGACTGGAACAAGGTGGCCCGCGCCCAGCGCCGGCCGAGCGTGCGACATGAGCACTACCACCGCCCACTGTTGACCTGCCCCCGAAGGCCCTGTGTTCCAGGCGCCCTCGCGGCGCTTTTTTGTTGCCCGGGCCGCGGCCCGGGAACGCTTTCCAGCCCGCCCCGCGGGCCCCGCACGAAGCCAATGCGATGATCAACATTACCCTTCCCGACGGCAGCCGCCGCGAGTTCGAAAATCCCGTCAGCGTCATGGACGTCGCCCAGTCGATCGGTGCCGGCCTGGCCAAGGCCACCATCGCCGGTTCCGTCGATGGCGTGCTGGTCGATGCCAGCGACGTCATCGACCACGATGCCAGCCTGCGCATCATCACCGCCAAGGACGAGGAGGGCGTGGAGATCATCCGCCACTCCTGCGCCCACCTGGTCGGCCACGCCGTCAAGCAGCTGTACCCGGACGTGAAGATGGTGATCGGCCCGGTGATCGCCGAGGGCTTCTACTACGACATCTATTCCGAGCGCCCGTTCACGCCGGACGACATGGCCGCGATCGAGAAGCGCATGGGTGAACTGATCGCCCAGGACTACGACGTCATCAAGAAGATGACGCCACGCGCCGAGGTGATCGAGATCTTCAAGGCCCGTGGCGAGGACTACAAGCTGCGTCTGATCGAAGACATGTCCGACGACATCCAGGCGATGGGCATGTACTACCATCAGGAGTACGTGGACATGTGCCGCGGCCCGCACGTGCCGAACACGCGCTTCCTGAAGGCCTTCAAGCTGACCCGCATCTCCGGCGCCTACTGGCGCGGCGACGCGCAGAACGAGCAGCTGCAGCGCATCTACGGCACCGCCTGGGCCGACAAGAAGCAGCTGGAGGCGTACATCAAGCGCATCGAAGAAGCCGAGATGCGCGACCACCGCCGCATCGGCAAGCAGCAGGACCTGTTCCACCTGCAGGAAGAAGCCCCGGGCCTGGTGTTCTGGCACCCGAAGGGCTGGGCACTGTGGCAGGTGGTCGAGCAGTACATGCGCAAGGTCTACCGCAGCAGCGGCTACGGCGAAGTGCGCTGCCCGCAGATCCTGGACGTGAGCCTGTGGAAGAAGTCCGGCCACTGGGACAACTACCAGGACAACATGTTCTTCACCGAATCGGAGAAGCGCACGTACGCGGTCAAGCCGATGAACTGCCCGGGCCACATCCAGGTGTTCAACCAGGGCCTGCACAGCTACCGCGACCTGCCGATCCGCTACGGTGAGTTCGGTTCCTGCCACCGCAACGAGCCGTCCGGCGCGCTGCACGGCATCCTGCGCGTGCGTGGCTTCACCCAGGACGACGGCCACGTGTTCTGCACGGAAAACCAGATCGAGTCGGAAGTGACGGCCTTCCACCAGCAGGCGCTGGCGGTTTACCGGCACTTCGGCTTCGACGAGATCCAGATCAAGATCGCGCTGCGTCCGGAATCGCGCCTGGGTGACGACGCCACCTGGGACAAGGCCGAAGGCGCGCTGCGCTCGGCACTGACCGCCTGTGGTGTGGAATGGCAGGAGCTGCCGGGCGAGGGTGCCTTCTACGGCCCGAAGATCGAGTACCACCTGAAGGACGCGATCGGCCGTACCTGGCAGCTGGGCACCATGCAGGTCGACTTCATGATGCCGGGTCGCCTCGGCGCCGAGTACGTGGACGAGAACAGCCAGAAGAAGCACCCGGTCATGCTGCATCGCGCCATCGTCGGCTCGATGGAGCGCTTCCTGGGCATCCTGATCGAGCACCATGCTGGCCAGTTCCCGGCCTGGCTGGCGCCGACCCAGGTGGTGGTGGCCAACATCACCGACGCCCAGGCCGACTACGTCTCGGGCGTGACCAAAACCCTTGCGGAGCAAGGCTTCCGCGTCAGCTCGGATTTGCGTAACGAGAAGATCGGCTATAAAATCCGCGAGCATACGTTGCAGCGCGTGCCCTACCTGCTGGTCATCGGTGACCGCGAGAAGGAGAATGGGGCTGTGGCGGTGCGTACGCGTTCTGGCGAAGACCTGGGCAGCATGAGCCTGCAGGCCTTCATCGAGCGGCTCCAGGCCGAGGGCGCGTAAGCAAAGGTCCGGTCCGGGCGCACAGGCACCCGGACCGGTTCGATACCCTTGGGAGAACGTAATATCAGCACCCCTGACAACAAACAGAACCGCAAGAATCAGGAAATCCGTGTGCCGCGCGTCCGCGTGATCGGCAGTGACGGAGAAATGATCGGCGTGTTGTCGCGCGACGAAGCGCTGTCCATGGCCGAAGATGAAGGCCTGGACCTGGTCGAGATCCAGCCGCAGGCCGATCCGCCGGTCTGCAAGATCATGGACTTCGGCAAGTTCAAGTTCGAAGCGCAGAAGAAGGCCAGCGAGGCCAAGAAGAAGACCAAGCAGGTCGAGATCAAGGAAGTGAAGTTCCGTCCGGTCACGGACGAGGGCGACTACCAGATCAAGCTGCGCAAGATGCGCGGGTTCCTTGAAGAAGGCGACAAGATCAAGGTCAACATCCGCTTCCGTGGCCGTGAAATGAGCCACCAGGAACTGGGACGTGAAATGGCCAACCGGATCGAGGCCGATCTGGGCGAGGACATCGTCATTGAATCCCGTCCGCGCCTGGAAGGGCGTCAGATGGTCATGATGATCGCGCCGAAGAAGAAGACCTGAGGCCTGACGGGCCGCCTTGCGGGGCGCTTGGCTGAATGGTTCAGGGTAAGGGGGCGCCGCTGGCGTCCCTTTGCTTTTGCAGGATGCCGGTGAAGTGCCGGTGAAAGGGTTGCAGGGGCTGGTGGCAGGGCGGTTTTGCCTGTATCATGCCCGGCTCGACCCACCCAGGACGGGTCGTACGCCGATCATGGCAGGACGGAAAGAGCGGCCCAGGCCGCCGCCAGATCAGTCAGAAACCAGGGTCATATCCCATCAAGGACATTGCAATGCCCAAGATCAAGACCAACCGGGCAGCGGCCAAGCGTTTCCGCAAGACCGCCTCGGGCAAGTACAAGTGCGGCCACGCCAACCGTAGCCACATCCTCACGAAGAAAGCGACCAAGCGTAAGCGTAATCTGCGTCAGACGGGCCATGTCCGTGCAGAAGACGCAGGCCGTCTGGACCGCATGCTCCCTTACCTCTGAGGAACTGAAAAATGGCACGAGTTAAGCGTGGCGTACAGGCGCGTCGCCGCCACAAGAAGATTCTGGATCTCGCCAAGGGCTATTACAACGCCCGTCGCAAGGTCTTCCGCGTCGCCAAGCAGGCGGTCATCAAGGCACAGCAGTACGCCTACATCGGCCGTAAGCAGAAGAAGCGCAACTTCCGTTCGCTGTGGATCACCCGCATCAACGCGGCTGCCCGCATCAACGGCCTGAGCTACAGCCGCTTCATGAACGGCCTGCTGAAGGCCGGCATCACCCTGGATCGCAAGGTCCTGGCTGACATCGCCGTGCACGACGCAGCCGGTTTTGCTGCGCTGGCCGAAAAGGCCAAGGGCGCGCTGGCGGCATAAGTCCTTCCCGATGCCGTAACCGTTCACTCGGAACGGTGTCAGGTCAAGGCAATGCATGGGGAAGGGCGCAAGTCCTTCCCCATTCTTTTTTGGGTTCCGGCGAGGCCATGGCGGCAGCGCGGGGACGGCGGTGGCGACAGGGGTCGGCCCTTCGCGCATCGCGATGGCAGATCGACTGGAGTTCCGGCCCCCCATGAGCGACATCCAATCCCTCACCACCCAGGCGCTGGCCGATGTGGCCGCCGCACAGAGTCCCGACGTGCTGGAGCAGCTGCGCGTTGCCCTGCTTGGCAAGAGTGGGAGCATCACCTCGCAGCTCAAGCAGCTCGGCGCCCTGCCGGCGGACGAGCGCAAGGCCGCTGGTGAAGCGATCAACCAGGCCCGCGACGCGCTGACCCGCGCGCTGGGCGAGCGCAAGGCGCTGCTGGAAGACGCGGCGCTGGATGCGCGCCTGGCCGCCGAAGCCATCGACATCACCCTGCCGGGCCGCAACGGCGAGCGTGCCGGCCTGCACCCGATCACCCGCACCCTGGAGCGCATCACCGGCATCTTCGGCCGGCTGGGCTACGAGCTGTCGGAAGGGCCGGAGATCGAGGACGACTGGCACAACTTCGAGGCGCTGAACTTTCCGCCGCACCATCCGGCGCGCGCCATGCACGACACCTTCTACTTCGGCGACGGCCGCCTGCTGCGCACGCACACCTCCGGCGTGCAGGTGCGCTACATGGGCGACCACGCGCCGCCACTGCGCATGATCGCCGCCGGCAAGGTGTACCGCAGCGACAGCGACCAGACCCACTCGCCGATGTTCCACCAGGTGGAAGGCCTGCTGGTGGACGAGCATTCGACCTTCGCCGACCTGAAGGGCACGCTGGCCGAGTTCGTGCGCGCGTTCTTCGAGCGCGATTTCGAGATGCGTTTCCGCCCCAGCTACTTCCCGTTCGTGGAGCCGGGCGCGGAAGTGGACATTGCCTGGCAGCAGCCCGACGGCAGCACCCGCTGGCTGGAAGTGCTGGGCTGCGGCATGGTCCATCCGAACGTGCTGCGCAACGTCGGCATCGATCCGGAGCGCTACACCGGCTTCGCGTTCGGCATGGGCGTGGAGCGTTTCGCGATGCTTCGTTACGGCGTCAACGATCTGCGCGCGTTCTTCGAGAACGACGTGCGATTCCTGAAACAGTTCGCGTAAGCCGCAACCATGTAGAGCCGAGCCATGCTCGGCTGCTCCTAAATTCGCAGGCCCAGGCGCATGCGCCGGGCCCACCAGGGTGACACCATGAAATTCTCCGAAAACTGGCTGCGCAGCCATGTCCCGACCGGCGCCTCGCGCGATGAACTGAGTGCAGTGCTGACCGCCATCGGCCTGGAAGTGGAAGACGTGACCGCGCTGGGCGAAGGCCTCGATCACGTGGTCGTGGCGCGCATCGTCGAGGCCGTGCGCCATCCCGAAGCTGATCGCCTGCAGGTGTGCAAGGTCGATGCCGGGCAGGGCGAACTGCTGCAGATCGTCTGCGGCGCACCGAACGCGCGCCCGGGCCTGGTCGCGCCGCTGGCCATGGTGGGTGCGCAGATCGGCGAGCTGAAGATCAAGCCGGCCAAGCTGCGCGGCGTGGAGTCCAACGGCATGCTGTGCTCGGCCAAGGAGCTGGGCCTGGACAACGATGCCTCCGGCCTTCTGGAGCTGCCCGATGACGCACCGGTCGGCCATGCCCTGATCGAGTACCTCGGCCTGCCGGACGCCAGTATCGAGATCAAGCTGACCCCGAACCGCGCCGACTGCTTCAGCCTGCGCGGCATCGCCTACGACGTCGCCGCCGCCACCCGCAGCGAAGTGCTGGACTTCGCCGCTGACGCCATTCCGGCGGTCGGCAGCCGTGAGCTGAGCATCCAGCTCGACGCTGGCGCCGAAGCGCCGCGTTACCTGGGCCGCGTCATCGAAGGCGTCAACGCCGCCGCCAAAACCCCGTTGTGGATGGCCGAGCGCCTGCGCCGCAGTGGCGTGCGTCCGGTCTCGCTGCTGGTCGACATCACCCAGTACGTGATGCTGGAGCTGGGCCAGCCGATGCATGCCTACGACCTCGGCACCCTGCAGGGCAGCATTGCCGTGCGCCGTTCGCGCGCGGGCGAGACGCTGAAGCTGCTGGACGGCCGCGATGCCGCGCTGGACGAGAGCTTCCTGGTGGTCACCGACGCCGATCGTGCGATCGGCCTTGCCGGCCTGATGGGCGGCTTCGACACCCGCGTCACCGACGCGACGACTGCCGTGTTCCTGGAAGCCGCGCACTTCGCGCCGGCTGCGATCATGGGCCGTGGCCGCAAGCTGGGCCTGCACACCGATGCCGGCCACCGCTTCGAGCGTGGCGTAGATCCGGCACTGCCGCGCACCGCCATCGAATACGCCACCCGCCTGGTGCTGGACCTGGCCGGCGGTACCCCGGCGCCGGTTACCGAGGCCGTGCGTGAAGCCGATCTGCCGCAGCCGGCAACCATCGTGCTGCGCCGCGCCCGCATCACCCGCGTGCTCGGCATCACCATCGACGATGCGGAAGTCGAGCGCATCCTGCGCGCGCTGGGCATGGACGTGGCTGCCACGGCCGAGGGCTGGCAGGTCGCCGCGCCGAGCCGCCGCTTCGACATCGCCATTGAAGAAGACCTGATCGAAGAGCTGGCCCGCATCCACGGTTACGAGCAGATCCCGACCACGCTGCCGGGCGGTGCCTCGCGCGTGGCGATGCCGAGCGAGACCCAGCTGGACGCGCTGAGCGTGCGTCGCCAGCTGATCGCCCGCGACCTGCAGGAAACCGTCAATTTCGCCTTCGTCGACGATGCCCTGCTGGCCCAGTGGCAGCTGCGCGACGGCCTGGTGCCGCTGGCCAACCCGCTGTCGGCCGAACTGGCTGTGATGCGCCCGTCGCTGCTGCCGGGCCTGGTCGCCACGCTGGGCCGCAACGCCGCCCGCCAGCTCGGCCGCGTGCGCCTGTTCGAGCTCGGCCGCGTGTTCGCCCAGCAGGCCGGAGATGGCCAACTGGCACCGCTGGAAACGCCGCGCGTCGCGGCAGCTGTCTGCGGTGAGGCGCAGGCGGTGCAGTGGGGCCTGCCGACCCGCAAGGTTGATTTCCATGACCTGAAGGGCGACCTGGAATCGCTGGCGGCTGCCAGTGGTGCGGTACTGGAGTTCCGCCCGTCGTCCCGTGCCTACGGCCACCCGGCGCGGTCGGCCGAGGTGTTCCGCGATGGCGTGGCGATCGGCTGGATCGGCCAGATCCACCCGCGCCTGGCCAAGGCGATGGATATCGAGGCCGATGTCTACGCCTTCGAGCTGGATCTGGAACCGCTGACCGCCCGTCGCCTGCCCCGTGCCGGCGAGCTGTCGCGCTTCCCGGCGGTGCGTCGCGACCTGGCGTTCCTGGTGCCTGAACAGGTGGCCTGGGCCGATCTGGCCGCGACCGTCCGCCAGGCCGCCGGCCCGCTGCTGCGCGACCTGAACCTGTTCGACCGCTATGTTGGCCAGGGCGTCGAGCCGGGGTTCAAGAGTCTCGCTATGGGCTTGATTTTGCAGGACAAGTCGCGCACTCTGACGGACCGCGACGTGGATGCGGTGGTGGCCGAGGCGGTCGCTGCCATCGAGCGTGAACACCACGCCCGGATCCGCGGCTGAGCGGGCAGCACTCGGGGGTAGCAGGCAATGGCATTGACCAAGGCGGAGATGGCGGAAAAGCTGTTCGACGAAGTCGGTCTGAACAAGCGGGAAGCCAAGGAATTCGTCGACGCGTTTTTCGATGTGCTGCGTGAAGCATTGGAACAGGGACGTCAGGTGAAGCTGTCGGGTTTCGGTAATTTCGATCTGCGGCGCAAGAACCAGCGCCCGGGTCGCAACCCCAAGACCGGCGAGGAAATTCCGATTTCCGCCCGTACGGTGGTCACCTTCCGTCCGGGCCAGAAGCTCAAGGAGAGGGTGGAAGCTTATGCTGGATCCGGGCAGTAACCGCGAACTACCGCCGATCCCGGCCAAGCGCTACTTCACCATCGGTGAAGTCAGCGAGCTGTGCGACGTCAAGCCGCACGTCCTGCGCTACTGGGAAACCGAGTTTCCCAGCCTTGAGCCGGCCAAGCGCCGAGGCAACCGCCGCTACTACCAGCGCCATGACGTGCTGATGGTGCGGCAGATCCGCAGCCTGCTGTACGAACAGGGCTACACCATCGGTGGTGCACGCCTGCGCCTGGAGGGTCCCGATGCCCGCGAGGAATCGGCGCTGAGCAACCAGATCATCAAGCAGGTGCGCATGGAACTGGAAGAAGTGCTGCAGTTGCTGCGCCGCTGATCCCATTTCCATCGTAATCCGCTATACTTCACGGCCCGCCGCACTGGCGGGCACATCGCAGCATCAGTCGGGGCGTAGCGCAGCCTGGTAGCGCATCTGCCTGGGGGGCAGAGGGTCGTCGGTTCGAATCCGGCCGTCCCGACCACTGTGATGAATCAGGAAGCCCGCGCAGCGATGCGTGGGCTTTTTTGTGCGTGCGGTGTATGCTGCGCGCCACTCGTACTACCGCGGCTGCTGAACCCGGTACTCACGAGAACACATCATGGAATCTGCAAGAAACCGTGCCTGGCGTCGCAGCCAGGCCCGCAACCGTGGTGGCGACCGCGCCACGACGGCCTACCGCTACAAGCCCGAGAAGAACTGGAAGCTGCTGTATACGCGGGATGCCAAGCTCGCGCGTGCACGCCAGCTGGGCTTCACCTATCCGGTCCTCAGCCCTCGCCAACTGCAGGAACAGGAATGATCAACCTGCTGTTCGTCTGCAGCCGCAACCAGCTGCGTAGCCCGACCGCCGAAGCCATGTGGCGACGGCGGCCCGGCTTCAACGCGAAGTCGGCCGGCACCAGCCCGCACGCACGACGCCCCATCGGCCCGGCGGATATCCGCTGGGCCGATGTCGTCTTCGTGATGGAGGCCAAGCACCAGCATCGCCTGCAGGCCGCGTACGCGCGCCTGCTGGAACACAAGCGCGTGCACTGCCTGGACATCCCCGACGACTATCGCTGCATGGATCCGGCGTTGATGGACCTGCTGGACGCAAAGGTGACCATGTATCTCGATCAGCTGCCGGAAAAGCGGTAGATCAGCTCCGGATCGCCTTCGTCCAATCCATGCACGATGCCGCTGCCGGTGAGAACCCGAGGCGGGCATCACCTCGCGGATATGCAGCATCGTCGAGGAAGGATCGGGTGGCGTCATCGAAGGCTCCTGGGCTGGATGCGCCCGGTCCATCGATCACGTCGGCCGTGTCTGCGTATCCGCCACAGCCAGCGTGTGGTCGGCAGTCAATACACGCGGAACTCGGCACGGCAGCCGTCGCTGACCCACACCCCGCGGCGGTCCCAGCCCCAGTTGCGGTCCTCGACGCACGGCGTCACCGACTTCTGCTTGACCAAGCGCACTCCATGGCGCACCCGGATGCGGCATTCCTTGTCCTTCTGTTCGTAGGACTCGCAGACCAGGCGCTCGCCGTCGTCATCCCGGTCACGGTCCCGGCCGCGCCCCGGCCAGCGGGCGCGTCCCTGTTCGTCGGCCACGAACTCAGCGCGGCAGCCTTCGGTGACCCAGAGCATGCGGCGGCTCTGGCCCCAGTTCTGGTCCTCGACGCAGCGGGTGACCGACAGCTGTCTGGCCATGCGCATGCGGCCTTCGATCGGGCACTGCTGGGTCTTGTTGAACTGCGACTCGCAACGCAGCGGCGGAATGTGATCGCTGACGTAGTCCTGGGCGGCCACCGTGGTGGCCACCAGCAGCAGGGCCAGGGCGGAGGTGGCAATGGGCGGCAACAGGCGATGGGTCATGGAGAGCCTCGGCAGGGGGAATGGGCCGCAAGAATGGACCAGCCCGAGGCCGTCGGAACGGATCGTTCCGGCGCTGGCTCAGTGGGGATTTAGTAGTGCGCACCGGCCCATGCAGGGCCTTACATCCCTTATCATCGCGGCACATCCGATCGCATCGGCTTACACCTTCTTACATGTCTCCCACGCATGCCGGCGCAGCCTGTGGCTGCCGTCACTGGCGTGCAGCCGGCTTGCGGAGGAGGATGCGCGGACCACGACGACCACAGGGGGTTGCGTTGATCAGCAGTACCGTCATTCATCGCTCGGCTGGCGCAGAGGCTGGGCAGGTGCGTGTCCTGGACACCACGTTCAAGGGCAAGCATGTGTTCATTGCGTGGGGCCTGCGCGGGCCGGAACTGACCCGCAGCGCAGACCCGCCCGCCACCGTGGCTGCGCGCAAGGCGTTGCACGCCGTGGCCGGCCACAGCGAAGGGCCGCGCAGCCCGGAGGTGTTCATCGCTAACCAGTCGGCGGTGGCGATTACCGTCTATCGGCTGCTGACCGAAGCGCGTTCGGGCGATGCCATCTTCTTCCTGTGTGATTCGCAAGCCGTGGTCGACTGGCTGATCACCGCACTGGAAGTCCAGGGCGAAGGCTGACGCTGCGCGCGGTCAGGCCAGCGCCGCGTCCACCGCCGCAAGCGCGTGCAGGGTGGTGGTGTCGAACAACGGCACCGCACTGTCTTCGGGGCGCACCAGCAGCATGATCTCGGTACAGCCGAGGATGATCGCTTCGGCGCCGCGCGCGACCAGCCGCGCGATCACGCCGGCGTACACCTGCCGCGAGTGCTCGCTGACCACGCCGGCGATCAGCTCCTGGTAGATGATGTCGTGCACGCAGCGGCGATCATCAGCCTCCGGAACCAGTACCTGCAGCCCGAAGCGGTCCTGCAGCCGGTCGCGGTAGAACGCCTGCTCCATGGTGAAGGCGGTGCCGAGCAGTCCCACCTTGCGGATGCCGGCCTGCAGGATCGCCGTGGCGGTCGGGTCGGCGATATGCAGCAGGGGCAACCGGCACTCGGCTTCGATCCGGTCGGCCAGCGTGTGCATGGTGTTGGTGCAGATCACCAGCAGCTCGGCGCCACCGGCCTGCAGTCGCCGTGCAGCATCGAGCATGTGGTTGCCCAGCACATCCCACCGACCGTCGTGCTGCAACTGCTTGATGCCGGCGAAATCCACCGACCACAGCAGCAGTTGCGCCGAATGGGCGCCACCGAGGCGGTTCCGCACCGCCTCGTTGATGAGACGGTAGTACTGCGCGGAGCTTTCCCAGCTCATGCCGCCGATCAGGCCAAGGGTCTTCATGCTCAGCTCCATGCCAGGGAGCCGTCATTGCAGCACAACCGATGCGGGACTTGCACGACACATTAGTAATCGCTAATGTATAGGCCATGATCGAGAACGCCCTGTTCAAGGCGCTGGCCGACCCCACCCGCCGCCATATCTTCGAAAAGCTGGCCGATGGCGGGCAACATGCCAGCGCGCTACGTGAGGGCATTGCGATCAGCCAGTCTGCGATGTCCCAGCACCTGGCAGTGCTGCGCGATGCAGGGCTGGTGCGTGAGCAGCGTCAGGGACGTTTCGTCCACTATGAAGTCGATCCGCGCGGGCTGGCCCACATCGGTCGCTGGCTGCAGCGGTACCGGGCCTACTGGCCGGCGCGGATGTCCGCACTGCAGAACCTGCTGGAGGAGATGGACTGATGGACGATGTTCTGGAGGAAGCGGCTCCCGCGCTGGTGATGGAGCAGCGGTTGCCTGTGCCACCGGAACGGGTCTGGCGCGCACTGTTCGATCCGGCACTGCGTGAGCGCTGGTTGCCTGCCGCCGATCTTGCCGATCCACAGCCCTGCCTGTGCGAGGAGGGGCGGGAGCTGGGATTCCGCTTGCGCGATGCACAGCCCCCACATCTGCACAGCCTGGTGTGTTTCCGGCTGCGCGGTGATGAGGATGGGGGAACGGTGCTGACCATCGTGCACCGGCTCACCGACCGGCGCGCGCTGATACCGCCGGCGTCCAACGATGACCATCGCACGGTGATGCGCGCGGCGTGAGCCGGCGCCTGGATCGAACGCTACAGGGAGCAGGCACATGCGGGACAGAATGCAGCTGGTACCGATGGTGGTGGAACGCAGCGAGCGCGGTGAGCGCTCCTATGACATCTACTCGCGGCTCCTGCGCGAGCGCATCATCTTTCTCAACGGCGAAGTCGATGACACCGTATCGGCGCTGGTCTGCGCGCAACTGCTGTTCCTTGAATCTGAAAATCCGGAGAAGCCGATCCATCTGTACATCAACTCGCCGGGCGGGGTGATCTCCAGCGGCTTGGCGATGTACGACACGATGCAATACATCTCGGCCCCGGTGCATACGCTGTGCATGGGCACCGCGCGGTCGATGGGTTCGTTCCTGCTGATGGCCGGCGAGCCGGGTCACCGCGCGGCGCTGGCCAATGCCAGCCTGCATGTGCACCAGCCGCTGGGCGGGGTGCAGGGCCAGGCTTCGGACATCTTCATCCACGCCGAGGAGATGCAGCGCACCAAGCAGCGCATCACCCAGCTGTATGCGCGGCATTGCGGACGCAGTTTCGAGGAGGTCGAACAGACCCTGGACCGCGATCGGTTCATGAGTGCCGAGCAGGCATGCGAATGGGGCCTGATCGACCAGGTACTGGTACGGCGCGACGCGCTCGCGGCCTGAGTCTGCCTCTGTAACCACCGCATCCATGCTGCACTGTGTGTGCCGCGCCAGGCCGGCGCACTCTATGCTGGTTGGATGTTCTGAAGTGGACGCCTGATATGGCCCTGCATACCTGGTGGTGGTTCCTGGCCACGGTCTTCGTGCTGTGCGGGACGCCCGGGCCCAACATGCTGCACATCCTTGGCCGCAGCGTCGGGCTGGGGTTCCGTGGCAGTGTGCCGGCCATGGCCGGCTGCCTGCTGGCGATGCTGCTGGTGCTGGCGGCTTCCGCAGCGGGCCTGAGTGCGCTGCTGCATTCCTCGCCGATGCTGTTCGAGGTGCTGCGCTATCTCGGTGTGGCCTACCTGGCCTGGCTCGGCATCAAGGCCTGGCGTGACAGTTGCCGGCCCGCACCCGCGGTGGCCGATGCTGCCGAGGTCACACTGGCGCCGGTACATGGCGCAGGCGCGGTGTTCCGCGGCGGCCTGTGGGTCGGCCTGAGCAATCCCAAACTACTGCTGTTCGCCGCAGCGTTCCTGCCACAGTTCGTGGACCCGTCGCGCAGCCAGGCCGTGCAGTACAGCGTGCTGGTGGCAACCTTCGCGGCCTGCGAACTGTTCTGGTACGTGATGTACGCAGCCGGTGGCCACGGCCTGCGCCGTTGGCTTGCAAAGCCATTCGCACGGCGCTGGTTCGAGCGGCTGGTGGGAAGCGTGTTCCTGGCCTTCGCAGTGGCGTTGTTGCGCTTCCGGCCGCGTTGATTCACGCCGCACACGCGGCCCGTTCACGAGCGCCGCATCGGTGGCGGCCTAGCCTGATCGCACCGTTTGCATTCCCTGCAGGGAAAGGATCGACATGATCAAGTGGGCCATCATCTTCGCCATCATCGGCATCATCGCGGGCGTGCTGGGCTTCGGCGGCATCGCTGGCGCCGCCGTGGGCATCGCCAAGTTCCTGTTCTGGGCAGGCATCATCATCGCCGTGGTCCTGTTCCTGATCGGCATGAGCGTGGCGAAGAAGGTCAGCTAGCGCCAGTCGCGCAGCAGCGTCTTCAGTGCGCGCTGCTGCGCGAGAACAGATTGATCACCAGTACGCCGGCGCAGATCAGGCCTATCCCGATCAATGCCGGTGCATCCAGCCGCTGCTTGAACACCACCAGGCCGATCAGCGAAATCAGCACGATGCCGACGCCGGACCAGATTGCATAGGCGATGCCGGTCGGCACCGACTTCATGGTGACCGACAGCAGGTAGAAGCACAGCCCATAGCCAACCAGCGCGCCCACTGTCGGCCACAGCCGGCTCATGCCGTCCGAGGCTTTCAGCAGTGACGTGGCGATCACTTCCAGCACGATGGCGGCGGCCAGGTAGATATAGGGGTTCATCGCGGGCTCCGGGTCACTGCGGGTCGCACCGGATCAATCGTCGATGCGAGCGAAGCGCGCCTGCGGGCCGTGTTCGCCCGGAACCTGCTCGATGAACATCGGGTAGGGGCGTACCCACAGGCCGCCTTCGCCATAGAGTGCGCGATAAAGCACCATCGGTTCCAACGTCTCGCTGCTGCGGACGATATCAATCACCTCGTATTCGCCGCCCTTGAAGTGGCGATACCGGCCACGGACGAGATCGGGCAGGGGAGTCAGCTCAGCCATGGCAGGGCGTGCTCACTTGCGCGCCGGGCTGGCAGGCTTGGCGCAGTACGCGTCGATGGCCTCGGCCGTGTTGGCCAGGCCCTGCGCCTGCGCCAGTTCCCAGGGGCGCTCGCAGCGCTGGCTGTGTTCGCACCACTGATAGCCAGCAGAGCCGATACAGCCGTGTGCGTCACGGTCGCCCCCCACCACCGGCGTCGCTGGCGACGCCTCAGCGGCATCAGCGCGCGCGGTCGCCGTGTCCTGGCTGGCACAGGCGGCCAGAACCAGCAGCGCTGGAATCAGAAGAAGCACCTTCATGCGCGAGCTCCGTGCGTAAAGCGACATTTTCTGTCGCAAATAGCCCGTCAGCAAGCGCTCAATGCACGGCGGCGCGGATCAACTCTTCGATCAGGATCAGATAGCAGGCCACGAAATAGAACTTCAGCAACGTCGAACGCTGGTGCGGGAGGAAGGTGCGCATGTGGAAGGGGCCCCTGTTGATGACGGTAGTGTGAAGCCAGCCTGACTCCGTGACAAGGATCACGGAATGAACGGGCTAAACGGACTCAGGGATGTGAGGAAAGCCGAGATCCGATGCGAGGGCGCGGCATTTTCGTACAAATCTGATAGGCCATCCCGGAGGCGGTCGCTAGCCTGATGGTGTAACGGCAAGCGGCCAACTGCCTGCCACTGCACCCTTTCATCCGCAGGAGACTCCGATGGTCATCACCGTCCAATGCAATGCCCAGCGCTGGTCCGTACTGCATCCGCAGCTGAGCGACACCACGGGTTACGCGCGGGGCGCCGACGCCTTTGATGCCGCCGCCGCGCTGGCCCTGGAGCATCACCGCCGCACCGGCCAGCGCAGCACGGTGCGGGTCGAGGCGCTTGGCAACACGGTAGACGCGCTTTACGTTGGAGAGTGACGCCAGCCCCCTTGGTGCAGTCAGCCACGGTTGAGTTGTTTGAATGGGGGAACAACTGCCATCGCCGCTCCCTCTGTGCGCCGGGCCGTGAATCCCGGATGCTTGCGCCATCGTATTCATCTGGAGATCTCGATGGGCAAGGCACTCACCTGGCGCACCCTGGCCTGCACCCTGTTGCCGATGCTGGCGGCCGCCGGCGGCGCCCAGGCGCAGAGCTATGGCTACGGCTACGACGACGACCGCTATGGCGGCCGCGATGGCAGTGGCATCGTGCGCTGCGAGTCAGAACCGCAGCAATGAGTGCCGCCTGGATGGCCGCGCGCGGTTGATCCGCCAATTGTCCGGTTCGCCCTGTGTGGAAGGTGAGACCTGGGGCCAGTCGCGCAACGGCGTCTGGGTCACACAGGGGTGCCGTGCCGAATTCGTTGGTGAATACCGCCGCGGCGGCGGCTGGGGCGGCTGGGGCGGCAATGGCGGCGGCTGGGGCAACGGCAATGGATGGGGTGGTGGCGATGTGGTCACCTGCCATTCCAATGGCCACCGGCAGGAGTACTGCGATGCCCGCATCCGCCGGGGCGTGCGCCTGATCCGCCAGGACTCGCGCAGTGCCTGCATCGAAGGCCAGAGCTGGGGCTGGGATCGCCGCGGCATCTGGGTGAGCGATGGCTGCAGGGCGCAGTTCCAGGTGAACTGAGCTTTACGGGTTCAACCCGTGAAAATCAGAATAATCTGATACAGCTCACATTTTGAACGACGTATCGTCTGTGATCAGGGCGCCCTGCGTGCCCTGATACCCGGTGATGTCGATTGCCGTAGCCGGCATCAGCATCGCGCCGCCGTCGATACGCTGCCTCAAGGAGTGAGCTGCATGTTGATCCGCCTGCAATGCGAACAGCGCCAGTGGCGCGTGCTGCACCCGGATAGGCCGGAGCCGATCGAGTTCCGTGATGGCGCACGAGCCTATGACTTTGCCGAGACCCTTGCCCGCCTGCACTTCGTCGACACCGGGCAGCGCGCCGCCGTGCGCGTGGAGGCCAGCGGGGCGTTCGTGGAAGCGGTCAGTTACGGTTGAGCGTGGGGCGCCTGCTGGGGCAGGCCTGCGGGGTTCGGCCATCCACGCATGGCGTGGAACCACCTGCTTCCACCGTGGAAGGTGCGAGCCTTCGGCTGCACCTTCCCGTGATGCGTGGATTCCTGATCGGCCTCAGCCCGCGGCACTCAGCGGCGGGTTGCCTGCGGCCAGCTGTGGCCAACGCTTGAGCACGGCGGCGCGGATGCCGGCCGCATCGATACCGGCTTCGGCCAGCAGGTCCTCGCGGCTGGCGTGGTGTTGGTAGCTGTCGGGCAGGCCCAGGTGCAGGATCGGACGCAGCACGCCTTCGGCATTGAGCAGCTCACCGACACCGGAACCGGCACCACCGGCCACGACGTTGTCTTCGATCGTGACCAGGCCCTCGTGCTGGGCGGCCATGGCCAGCACCAGCTCGCGATCCAGTGGCTTGATGAAGCGCATGTTGACCACGCTCAGGCCCAGTTCGCGGCCGACCTGCTCGGCGGCGGGCACGGTGCTGCCGAAGGCAAGCAGGGCGATGCGGTTGCCCTGCAGACGCAGCTCGCCCTTGCCGATCGGCAGGGTCGACAGGTCGGTGCCGGCCGCAACGCCGGTACCCGTACCGCGCGGGTAGCGCACGGCAGCCGGACCTGGGTGCTGCAGGCCGGTGCTGAGCATCTGCCGGCACTCGGCTTCATTGGAGGGTGCCATCACCACCATGTTCGGCACGCAGCGCAGGAAGCTGAGGTCGAGGTTGCCGGCGTGGGTCGCGCCGTCCGGACCGACCACGCCAGCGCGGTCGATCGCAAACAGCACGTCCAGATCCTGGATCGCCACGTCGTGCACCAGCTGGTCGTACGCACGCTGCAGGAAAGTGGAGTAGATCGCCACCACCGGCTTGCCACCCTGGGTGGCCATGCCGGCGGCGAGGGTGACCGCGTGCTGCTCGGCGATCGCCACGTCGAAATAGCGCTGCGGATATTCCTTACTGAAGCGCACCAGGCCAGAGCCTTCGCGCATCGCCGGAGTGATGCCGTAGAGGCGCGGCTCGGCGGCGGCGGCATCGCACAGCCAGTCACTGAATACATCGGTATAGGTCGGCTTCTTGGCCCCGGCCTTGGCCACCAGGCCCTTGTCCGGATCGAACGGGCCCACGGCGTGGTAACCGATCTGATCGCCTTCTGCCGGCTCGTAGCCCTTGCCCTTGGTGGTCATCACATGCAGCAGCTTCGGGCCCTTGGAGGCGCGCAGCGTCTTCAGGGTGGACAACAGCGCCGGCATGTCGTGGCCGTCGATCGGGCCGGTGTAGTGGAAGCCCATTTCCTCGAACATCGTGGAGGGCACGAACATGCCCTTCCAGTGTTCTTCCCAGCGCTTCACGAAACGCGCCGGGTTGTTCTTCTTGTCACCGAGGATCTTCTTGCCACCTTCGCGCAGCGCGTTGAGCGTACGGCTGCCGGTCGCTCGGCCCAGCATCTTGGTCAGGCCGCCCACTGCCTCGGAGATCGACATGTTGTTGTCGTTGAGGATCACCAGCAGGTTCGGCTCCGGCTCCATGCCACCAGCGTGCATCAGCGCCTCGAACGCCATGCCGGCAGTCATCGCGCCGTCACCGATCACTGCCACGACCTTGCGGTCGTCGCCTTCGGACTGGCGGGCGATGGCCATGCCGAGCGCGGCCGAGATCGAGGTGGAAGAGTGGCCGACGCCGAAGGTGTCGTACTCGCTTTCCTCGCGCTTCGGGAACGGCGCGACACCGTCCTTCTGCTTGACGGTATGGATCTCGTCGCGGCGGCCGGTCAGGATCTTGTGCGGGTACGTCTGGTGACCGACGTCCCAGACCAGTTGATCGACCGGGGTCTGGTACAGGTAGTGCAGGGCCACGGTCAGTTCGATCACGCCCAGGCCGGCGGCGAAGTGGCCTCCGCTCTTGCCCACCGATTCGATGAGGTAGGCGCGCAGTTCGTCGGCGACCGCCCTCAATTCGGATTCGTCGAACGTGCGTAGGTCATCCGGTGTCTGGATGCGCGCGAGGCGGGGATAGCGGGCAGAGTCGATCATCATGTTCGCACTTTTTCTGAACGCCCATTTTCGCCCTCAAACGGGGGTGGGGCAAGCAAACGCCGCCGTCCGTGACAGGACGGTGAGGGTTGCATGTTCGGGCGTTCAGGTGCTGAGTTTCGAGCGCTTGGGCAACTGCGCCTTCAGGAAGGCCATCTGGTCGGCCAGGATGTTGCGGTTGGACAGGATCAGGTGCTCGATCCAGCTGGGCCGGTAGGGCACTGCCAGCAGGGGCATGCCGGCCTGCTGCGGGGTGCGGTCGCTCTTGCGCGAATTGCAGTGGAAGCACGCGGTGACCACGTTTTCCCAGCAGTCCAGGCCACCTTTGGACAGCGGCATGACATGGTCGCGGGTGAGCGTCGGGCGGGTGAACTGCTGGCCGCAGTACATGCACAGATGGGCGTCGCGGGCGAACAGGGCCTGGTTGGTCAGGTTCGGCGTCGGGTCGATCGCGCGGGAGCGGGCGTGGCCGCGGGCAGCGATGATCGGGTGCAGGTCCATGCCGCTCTGCAGGCCGCCGAAGCGGTTGGTGCCACCGTGGATGTGCAGGCAGGGATCGCCAAGCGTCCAGGCCACTGCCTCGCGGGCGTAGAGGCAGGCCGCATCCTGCCAGGTGATCCAGTCCAGTACGCGTCCGTGGGCATCAAGCGAGAGCAGCCGGACCGAACCGGGGCGATGCAGCGTCGTGGCGTTGGGCGATGCTTCGGCGCCCGGAGCAGAAAACGGAGCTCCGGCTTCGATCAGACCCAAGCGTGTAGTGTCTGTCTCCATCGGGAGAACAGCTTATACCTGAATGTTGACGATTTGTGTATCGCCGACAGGCGATACACAAATCGTCAACATTCAGGTCCGCGCATTCCTCCTATTCCCCGCACCTGTCGGTGCGCCCTCCTTAACAAAGGGGGGCTTTTCTCCAGATGGATTCCGGTGGTTCTCATCCACGCGTGGCGTGGATCTACGGCAGTTCGCGGGGAACTGTCAGAGGCGGGGCGGTGTGGGGTGGCAGGACCGTTGGCGCCATGGATGGCGCCATCGAGCCCCCATGGATGGGTTTACGGCGTGTCCTGCCAGGCCACACCGCCCCGCCATCCACCGGGATGCAGCTGTTGCTGTTGCGGTTGCCGGCCAGCGGCCGGCACTACCGCGGGTGCCGGGCGGCAGCCCGGCTCAGACGCCGAATCGCTCGTCGTCCATCGCCATCAGCGGGGCGGCGCCGGACTGGATCGCGGCGGCGTGGCTGAGGGTGCGCGGCAGCACGCGGGCGAAGTAGAACCGCGCGGTCTCGCGCTTGCCTTGGGCGAAGGCGGCGCCGTGCGCGCTGGCATCGGCGGCGGCCACGCTGCGGGCCCACCAGTAGGCCAGCACCACGTAACCCGAATAGAACAGGTAGTCGTAGCTGGCCGCGCCCAGTTCGTCCGGATTGCCGGCCGCGCGCTGGAGCACATCCATCGTCAGCTTGCCCCATTCGGCGGCCTTGGCGCGCAGCGGGCCAATGAACTCGGCCAGCGCTTCGTTGCCCTCGTGTTCCTTGGCGAAGGCTTCGATCTCGGCCAGCATCAGCTTCAGGCCGGCGCCCTGGCTGGACGCGGTCTTGCGGCCGATCAGGTCCAGCGCCTGGATGCCGGTGGTGCCTTCATACAGCGTGGTGATTCGGGCATCGCGGGCCAGCTGTTCCATGCCGTGTTCGCGGATGTAGCCGTGGCCGCCGAAGCACTGCAGGGCGTTGTAGGTGTTCTCGATGCCCCATTCGGTCTGGCAGGCCTTGGAGATCGGGGTCAGGAAGCTCACCAGGGTGTCGGCGCGCTCGCGCTCGGCCGCATCTTCGGCATGGTGGGCGACGTCGATCAGGGTTGCGGCGTGCAGCGCCAGCAGGCGGCTGCCTTCGACCAGCGACTTCACCGTCAGCAGCATGCGACGCACATCCGGGTGGACCAGGATCGGGTCGGCCGGCTTGTCAGGGAACCTTGCACCACTCAGGGCGCGCGACTGCAGGCGCTCACGGCTGTACTTCAGCGCGTTCTGGTAGGCGCGCTCGGACAGGCCGATGCCCTGCAGGCCGACCCCCAGGCGCGCGGTGTTCATCATGGTGAACATCGCCTGCAGGCCCTTGTGCGGCTGGCCGACCAGGTAGCCCTGCGCGCCATCGAAGTTCATCACGCAGGTGACCGACCCCTTGATGCCCATCTTGTGCTCGATCGAGCCGCAGCGCAGTGCGTTGCGCTCGCCGACGTTGCCGTCGCGGTCGACCTTGAACTTCGGGGTGACGAACAGCGAGATGCCCTTGGCACCCGGGGGAGCGTCGGGCAGCTTGGCCAGCACCAGGTGCACGATGTTCCCGGTCAGGTCATGCTCGCCGGCGGTGATGAAGATCTTGGTGCCGGTGATCGAATAGCTCCCATCGGCGTTCGGCTCGGCCTTGGTCTTGAGCAGGCCGAGGTCGGTACCGCAGTGCGGTTCGGTCAGGCACATCGTGCCGGTCCAGCGGCCCTCGATCAGCGGCTTGAGGAAAGCCTCGTGCTGCCAGGCCTCGCCGTGCTGCTTCAATGCTTCGATCGCGCCGTGCGAGAGCAGCGGGAAGTTGCCCCACGCCAGGTTGGCGGCGTTGATCATTTCGTTCAGCGGCACGCCCAGGGTGTGCGGCAGGCCCTGGCCGCCCAGCTCCGGCGAGGCGGTCAGGCCGGTCCAGCCGCCATCGACGAACTGGTCGTAGGCCTGCTTGAAGCCGGGCGGGGTGGTCACTTCACCGGTGGCCTGGTCGAGCACGCAGCCGATCTCGTCGCCGACGCTGTTGAGCGGGGCCAGCACGGTGGCGCTGAAGCGGCCGGCTTCCTCCAGCACGGCATCGACCACGTCGGCGGTGGCGTCGGTGAAGCCCAGGCGGGCGAACAGGGGTTCGACCTTGAGCACGTCGTGCAGGGCGAAACGGAGGTCGGAAAGCGGGGCGGTGTAGCTGCTCATCGGTACGTCTCGATTTGATCAGGGCAGGGGAGAGCGGCGCCGGGCGCCGCCACGAAAGGCGGGTTCAGCGCAGCACGCCGGGCAGGCCGGGGGCCTGGTTGAGGGTGCTGCGGCTGCTGATGTCGAAGCTGCGCTGCTTCTTTTCCTGCGGCGTGGCCGCCACCGTTCCCTTCAGGCCATAGGCCAGGGTGCGGTTGCTGGCCAGCGCATCGGCCACCACCAGGCGCGCGGCCGAGCTGGGCACGAGGTCGACATTGATGACGTCGGCGGAGGTGCCGCCGATGGAGATGCCGGGCTTGGCCTGCAGGGTGCCGGCTTCGTTGTCGCCGACGGTCAGCGCCAGCGAGACGTCATCGAAGGTCATCGGCATCGAGCTGAAGTTCTGCAGGCGCAGGGCCACGGTCCAGTTGCCGTCGGCACGCACGGTCAGCTGCTGCAGGCTGGCCGCCGGTTCCGAAACACGCTTGACGATGCCGTTGTTGCAGGCAACAAGGGCGAGGGTGCACAGGACAATCAAGGCGATACGGAAACGGTGGAGCATGGGCGCAAGTCCTCTGGAGGGGTGCGTTTGAATAAGCATACTACGGCGTATGGTCGTTTGGATCGCCTGTGGCGACCCGTCGCAGAGGGTAGCGCGTGAAGATGGGGCCGGGCGTGCGCGGCGCCGCGGTTGCGACGCGGTTCAATCGGCGGGCGTATCGCGAAGCGGGGCCATCAGGCGCAGCGGGCGCAGGTCGTAGCCCATGGCCTCGGCTTTTTCTTTCAGCGCTTCGAAGCGTGCGCGATCCATTTCCGGCAGGCGCGAGAGGATCCACAGGTACTTCCGGTCCGGTTCACCGACCAGCGCCCACTGATAGTCCGGATCCAGCGCCAGCACCCAGTAGTCGGCCCAGACCAGCGGGACCCAGCTCAGCCAGTCCGGCGCGAAGCGCACCTGCAACTGGCCGGGATGGCCGGCCACCGCGCGAGCCACGCCTTCGGCGACCACGCGCTCACCGTCGCCGTTGCGGCAGGCGTTGGTGACACTGATGCGGCCATCGCTGCGCAGTCCGTAGTTGGCGGTGATCTCGCCCACGCACTGCTTCTGGAACGAGACCGGAAGATGCGCAATCTCGTGCCACTGGCCGGCGTAGCGATCGATGTCCAAGCGCTCGACCGCGCGCACAGGTTCAGTGGCGATCACCGGGAAAGCGGCCAGCAGCAGGCAGGCGAACAGGGCGGGGCGCAGAGGCATCGTCAGGCTCCAGGCAGGAGTCTGGAGCGTAGGTGCCGCCGCGCATGCCGGTGTAAATGTTTCGTCAACCGGGCGTGTGCGCAGGCGCCGCATCCGCCACTCGTGCAGTGCGCGAAGCACGGACAAAAAAAGACCTGCATCTCTGCAGGTCTCGAAAGATGGTGGCCGAAGACGGAATCGAACCGCCGACACGGGGATTTTCAATCCCCTGCTCTACCAACTGAGCTACTCGGCCAAACTGTGTGGCAATCACGATCAACTGCGATTCCCGAAAAAAAGACCTGCATTTCTGCAGGCTGTCGAACGTGGTGGCCGAGGACGGAATCGAACCGCCGACACGGGGATTTTCAATCCCCTGCTCTACCAACTGAGCTACTCGGCCACGTAGTTCATTGCAGCGAGGTCGCTGCCAAGGACGCGCATATTACGGAGGTCAGCCGCCTACGGCAAGCATTTTGGCAAAAAACCTTCACATTGCCGTCTGCGCAGGCGCAAGTACTTGATCCGCCGTCGCGGAGCGGGGGGCGCGCTGGATGCCGATTCAACCGGGCGCGGCGGCGCGGTGATCATCGCGTGCGGCGGAATTCAGCGGGCCACGGTGATCGACAAACGCGGCGTGGCGCGGCCTGCGCGTGGACGGCACCGATACCGGACATGGAACGCCGTTTTCGTGACCGCCATGGGGGAACGCTGCGGCGTAGTGTCGGCGTTCCTTTCCTGATGCTGGCAACAGCAGAGACCGTCGTCATGTCCGACTCATCGACCACCACCCGCATCGTGCTGGCGTCGCGTCCGCAGGGGGCGCCCGCCGCAGCCAATTTCCGCCTGGAGCAGGCCGCGCTGCCGCCCTTGGGCGACGGCGAGGTGCTGCTGCGCAATCGCTATCTCTCACTGGACCCGTACATGCGTGGACGCATGGATGAGGGACCGTCGTATGCCGCGCCGGTGGCAGTGGGGGCTGTGATGGAAGGCCAGACCGTGGCCGAGGTGGTGCAATCCAGGGCTGAGGGGGTCGCAGTGGGCGAACGGGTGCTGGCGCCGGGCGGGTGGCAGACCCACGCCGTGCTGCCAGCCAAGGCGCTGGGCCGCCGCCTGGACCCGGCCGGGCTGCCGTTGAGTACGGCGCTGGGGGTGCATGGCATGCCGGGCTTCACCGCCTATTCCAGCCTTCATGAAATCGCCCGCCTGCAGCCGGGAGAGACGCTGGTGGTGGCCGCCGCAACGGGGCCGGTCGGCGCGACCGTGGCGCAGTTGGCCAAGCTGCAGGGCGCGCGCGTAGTTGCCATCGCCGGTGGCGAGGCCAAGCGTGCCTATCTGCGAACGCTGGGCGTGGACGTGGCGCTGGATCATCGCGCGGCTGATTTTGCCGAGCAGCTGCGCGCGGCGGTACCTGCGGGTATCGACGTGTACTTCGAGAACGTCGGGGGCCATGTACTGGACGCGGTGCTGCCGTTGCTCAACGACTTCGCCCGCATTCCGGTGTGCGGCACCATCGCCACCTACAACAATCGTGGTGTCGCGCAGCCTGGCCCGGACCGCCTGCCGGCGCTGTTCAGCCAGATCCTGCGCCAGCGCCTGACCGTGCGCGGTTTCATCGTGCACGACTTCAAGCACCTGTGGCCGGACTTCGAGCGCGAGATGGCGCAGTGGCTGCGTGAGGGCCGCATCCAGTACCGCGAGGAAGTAGTGGAAGGGCTGGAAAATGCACCGGAGGCGTTCTTCGGGCTGCTGCTGGGGCACAACTTCGGCAAGTTGGTGGTGAAGCTGGACTGAGGGCTTGGCCGGTGCCGGACAAGGTCGGCGGCTTGCGGGTCGCGTCAGCCGTTGGCGACCTTTTCCCGGCGCAGCAGTTCGCGCTTGCGTGCCACGCCCCAGGCATAGCCGGACAGGTCGCCGTCGCGGCGCACCACCCGGTGGCAGGGCACCGCCACGGCCAGCGGATTGCTTGCGCAGGCGCGTGCCACCGCGCGGCTCGATCGCGGCGCGCCGATACGCGCGGCGATCTCCGCATATGAGGCCGTCTGTCCACGCGGAATCTGCTGCAGCGCCTGCCATACACGTTGCTGGAACGCCGTGCCGCGGATGTCCAGCGGCAGCGTGGCGCCTCGCGAGGGATCCTCGACCAGGCCCACCACCTGTGCCACCAGTTGCTCATAGCCGCTGTCGGCCCCGACCAGTTCGGCCTGGCGGAAGCGCTGCTGCAGTGACTGCAGCAGCGCTTCCGGATCGTCGCCGAGCAGGATCGCGACGACGCCGGTGGCACTGCTGGCCACCAGCACGCTGCCCAACGAACTTTCGGCAAGCGCGAAGTGGATGACTTCGCCGCGACCACCGGCACGCCATTGCTTCGGCGTCATGCCCAGCAGCTTCGGCGCGTTCTCGTAGAAGCGTCCGCTGGAGCCGAAGCCGGCATCGTGGAAGGCGTCGGTGATGCGTTCCTTCTGCTGAAGTCCGCTGCGCAGGCGATCGGCGCGCAGCGCTGCAGCGTACTGCTTCGGGGTCAACCCGGTGGCCTGCTTGAACAGGCGATGCAGCCGGGTCGGGCTGCAGCCAGCGATGGCGGCCAACGCCTGCAGCGAGGGCTCGTCGAGGCTGGCCTGCAGATGGCGGCAGACCCGTTCGACACGGGCATCGGGAGCGGTGGTGGCGGCGCTTTCCATGGATGGATTCTGGCACGTGCCGGTTCTACGGAAACTCCGTTTCCTGCACCGGGTCGGGAGGCCCGGAAACGGAGTGTCGGCAGGCGAGAGGCGCGGCATCGTGGTGGCCACTCCACAACCGGTACCACCCTCATGCGCCTGAACAACAAGATCGCCCTCATCACCGGTGCCAGTGCTGGCATCGGCCGCGCCAGCGCGCTGCGCTTTGCTGCCGAAGGGGCAAAGCTGGTGCTCAATGCACGACGCCCACAGCCGCTGCTGGTGCTGGCCGAGCAGATCCGCGCCGCCGGTGGCGAGGTGGTGGTGCATGCCGCGGACGTGGCTGATCCGGCCACGGCACCGGCGCTGGTGGAACTGGCCCAGCAGTCATTCGGTGGGTTGGACATCGCGCTCAACAATGCCGGCATGCTCGGCCCCGGTGCACCGGCAGCAGAGTTCCCGGTGGATGCGTGGCGCGAGGTGATGGCCACCAATCTCGATGCCGCCTTCCACGCCGCACGCGCCCAGTTGCCGGCGTTGCTGGCACGCGGCGGTGGCTCGCTGGTGTTTGTCGGCACCTTCGTCGGCCACACCGTCGGCTTCCCGGGCATGGCGGCCTATGCGTCGAGCAAGGCCGGCTTGATAGGCCTGAGCCAGGTGATTGCCGCCGAATACGGCGCGCGCGGCGTGCGCAGCAACGTGCTGTTGCCCGGTGGCACCGATACCGAAATGGGCCGGCAGGCCGCACCGACCGGCGATGCCCGCGACTTCGTGCGCTCGCTGCATGCACTCAAGCGCATGGCCGAGCCGGAAGAGATCGCCAATGCGGCGTTGTTCCTGGCCAGCGATGAAAGCAGCTTCGTTACCGGTACCGCAATGCGCGTTGAAGGCGGCGTGTCGATCACCCGAACCTGAGCGCCGTCACGCGCGAGGCGAGTAGCGGATGCCGCTGCTGGCCATGAATCCCTTCGGGTCGAACCGGGCCCAGGCCTCGCCCCAGCTGAAGCGGGCGTGGCCGCCTGCCAGTTTGCGCCCCAGTGCCGTGGCCAAGGTGCGCCGCATGAAAGCGACTTCGGCATCGATCGCGGCCTGGGTCGGCCAGCCGTCTTCCAGTGTTGCACCGGGCAGATCGACGCTCATTGTCACCATGTCGAGCCGTTGCCCGTGGAAGCCCAGGCTGATGCCAGCGGGCGCACCGCCCAGGCTGAGCCGGTGCAGGCTGAGCCAGTGATAGCCGGTGCCGACATCGCGCTCCCCTCGCACCAGAGGGGCAAAGGCGACGCGCGCTTCGTCCAGTGACAGGGTGGGGCCGATCAATGCGGGCAGGTTGCCGAGCTGGATCCTGCCGTCGGTCGCATTGAGGAGCATCGGCAACGCGTGAGCTGCGTGCTGGGCAGGGGAGGGCATGGAACACAGGTGAGCGTGGTGCCCCGGATTCTGGCCGCGTGGGGCGCTGGCGGCAAGCCGCTTCCTGCACACGATGTTGGCATGGGACTGACCCGCGGCTCACCCGGCAACCTCTAGCGTGGTGGCAACGTTGGCCTGCTGCCGGCGAGGGAGTTTTCGATGAACGAGCAAAGCAGGGATCAGGACCCGAAGCAGGGTATCCAGGAAAGCCGCCAGGACAGGAAGCAGGACGATGTGGCCAAGCAGCGGCCGGGGCAGCGCGATCAACAGGTGCGCGATGCGCACTCGCGCGGCCCGCAACGCAAGGATGGTGACCAGGAGCCGGCCTGAGCCGGAGGCGCTGAAAAGAAAAAACCCGCAGATCATGGCGATCTGCGGGTTCTTCTGAAGAGTGGTGGAGCCAAGGAGGATCGAACTCCTGACCTCGTCATTGCGAACGACGCGCTCTCCCAGCTGAGCTATGGCCCCACGGCAGGCTTTCAGTGTAGCGCCGCCCGCCGCGCTTGCCAAGCGCCCGGCCGGGACGGGGCGGGGACGGGATCCACCGCCGTCCCGGACCGTTTCAGGCCAGGGCCTGCCGCAGCAGGGCGAATTCGACAGAGACCAGGCGTTGCGCAAGGCAATGCCGGGGGCGGCAGCAATGAGCAGTTGTTCCGCGAAGCCGCGACGCCGTAGCGCGAAGCCGCGGCGCCGTAGAAGTAAAGGCGAGAGTTGGTTTCGCAGCGCGCACGCGGGCGACTTGCGAGGGTCGATGTCGCGCTGACCCGGCTGCCAGGAGCTTCGGGATCAGATCCGTTTTCCTTGGGAGAACGGAGCTGACCCCAAGGTGGTGCCGGCGGACTGTGCCGAAACCGCTTGTTTCGCCGGGTTCGGGTGCCGCGCAACGAAATCGTAACAATTTGGGGGATAATGGCCGCTTGCGCAGTTTCCCCCCTTTTTGCCGCCCGGCTCGCGCAGGCCGCACGGACGCCTCCTCAGAGCATTCCATGCCCTCCCATTCCGATTCCCGCCGCCTGTCGGGTCTGTCGTCTTCCTTCGTTTCCTTCCGCCGCCATCCGCTGGCCCTGGCCTGTGCCGGCCTGGCCCTGGTCGGCAGCTTCGGTGCCGCCGCGCAGGACAGCGCGCCGACCCCGACCGGCCTGGACACGATCACCGTGACCGCCGAACACCGTGAGCAGAACCTGCAGGAAGTGCCGGTTTCGGTGGGGGTGGTGCAGGGCGAGCGCATGCGCGACTTCACCGCCGGCGGCGACGACACCCTGCTGGCACTGTCCGGCCGCGTGCCGAGCCTGTATGCGGAAACCACCACCGGCCGCATCTTCCCGCGCTTCTATATCCGTGGCCTGGGCAATATCGACTTCTATCTGGGTGCCTCGCAGCCGGTGTCGATCATCCAGGACGATGTGGTGCTGGAGCACGTGGTGCTGAAGTCCAACCCGGTCTATGACGTGGACCAGGTGGAAGTGCTGCGCGGCCCGCAGGGCTCGCTGTTCGGCCGCAACACCACCGCCGGCATCGTCAAGTTCGACACCCTGAAGCCGACCCAGGACTACACCGGTCGGGTCAACGCCAGCTACGCGACCTACAACAGCGTGTCGATCGACGGCGGCTTCGGCGGCCCGATCAACGACATCGCTTCGTTCCGCGTGTCGGCGCTGTACCAGCACCGCGATGACTACGTCGACAACACCTACAAGGGCCCGAGTGCCGACGGCACGGTCAGCCCGAAGAAGAACGCGATGGGCGGCTTCGATGACCGCAACGTACGCGCGCAGCTGCTGCTGACCCCGAGCGACCAGTTCTCGATCCTGGCCTCGGCCCACGCCCGTGACTACGAAGGCACCTCGACCCTGTTCCTGCGCGGTGCGCTGACCAAGGGCTCGAACAAGACCGACGTGCCGCGCGACCAGGTCGCCTACGACGAAGCCGACAACAACCCGCAGGCCTACAAGACCTACGGCGGCTCGGTGAAGGCGCGCTACGACTTCGGCGCGATCGACTTCACCTCGATCACCGCCTACGAGACCACCTCCGGTTACAGCCGTGGCGACACCGACGGCGGCGCTGCGGTGAACTTCCCGGTGAACGGCGTACCGAACGGCTACGGCCAGTCGATGGGCCGCATCCGTGACCTGGACCAGTGGACCCAGGAATTCCGCCTGGCCAGCCATGACGACAGCGCGCTGCAGTGGCAGGCCGGTGCCTTCTACTTCAACGGCAGCGACACCACCGACTTCTACCAGCGCGCCTGGTTCCTGCAGGGCGCGGCCCGCAACCCGAACAACTGGGTGCGCCTGCGCAACAAGAACACCTCGTGGGCCGGTTTCGGCCAGCTGAGCTATGCCTTCACCGACAAGTTCACCGTCACGGCCGGCCTGCGCCAGACCCGGGACGAGAAGCACACCCGCCTGCTGAAGACGGCTGACACTGCCGCTGGCGTGGTCACCTACAAGGGCCGCACCGACGTCAAGATGTCCGACACCACTCCGAGCTGGGATCTGAGCGCGATGTATCAGATCACGCCGGACGTGAGCGTCTATGCCAAGGTCGCCCGCGGCTTCCGCGGCCCGACCATCCAGGGCCGCTCGGCCGTGTTCAATGCCGACTTCACCACCGCCGATTCCGAGACCATCCTGTCCTGGGAAGCAGGCGTGAAGAGCAGCCTGTGGGACAACCGCCTGCGCTTGAACGCCACCGCGTTCACCTACACCGTCAACGACATCCAGCTCAACGGCAACGATTCGGACGGCAACGGCGTGCTGTTCAACGCCGACAAGGCCAAGGCCTATGGTTTCGAAGCGGACATGGAGCTGCGCCCGATCCCGAACCTGACCCTGAGCGCCGGCCTGAGCCTGCTGCACAGCGAAATCAAGGACAAGCGCGTCTACGCGCAGGTCTGCGGCCTCAACGGCCAGGTGGTGTGCACGGTGAATGACCCGACCATCAAGGTCGGTGCCAACACCTTCGCGCAGATCGACGGCAACCCGCTGCCGAACGCGCCGAAGTACAACGTCAACCTGGCCGCCCGCTACGACTTCCCGGTCAGCGACGCCGGCACCATGTTCGTCTCCACCGACTGGAACAAGCAGGGCTACACCAGCTTCGTGCTGTACGACAGCAAGGAGTTCAACTCCAAGGGTGATTTCGAAGGCGGCCTGAAGATCGGCTACTCGGGCAACTACGGTGCCTACGAAGTGGCGCTGTTCGCGCGCAACATCACCAACGAGAAGAACCTTAAGGGTGTGATCGAGAACTACATGGCTGCGGTCTACAACGAACCGCGCACCGTCGGTGTCTCGCTGAACATGAACTGGTAAGGCGTTGCCACGGTGGCTGGACTTCCCGCCATCGCACTGCTGGAATGCAAAGGGCGGCCCGGTGATCCGGGTCGCCCTTTTTCATGGCCTTCCACGGTAGCCGGACCGCAATCCGGCGCCGTGCTCGGCGCTTCAACGTGCCGGCAGCAGCGCCTGCAGCCGCGACTCCAGCTCCTGCTGGCGCCAGCCGGCCAGTGCGGCCGGCCATTGGCGGCGCTCCAGGTAGCTTTCCAGATGCTTGCGCGAGGCCAGCACGCCATCCGGCAGGCCCAGCTCGCGGCTGCGCTCGGCAACGGCGTCCTGCAGCCTCTTCAGTGCCTGCTTGTTGGTGTCGTTGGCGGGCAATGCCAGCGGTGCCTCGGCCTCATCGGCCAGCGGCGTGTCCAGCGCCTGCCACACCGCGCCGGCGAGCTTGCGCGGTGCCTTCGGGAACTGTTCAAACAGCGTGGCCAGCGCGGCGGCATCGGCCGGTGGCGTGCGTGCCAGCGTGGCGGCCAGTTCGTTGTCCAGGATCCAGCTGCGCGGCCGGTCGCTGCTGCGTGCCTGCACATCACGCCAGCGAAGCAGGCGCAGCAGGCGGCGCTGCGCGGGAGCATCGAGAAACTGCGCTGAGCGCATCGCCAGATGCGGCCAGCGGTCCTCGTCATTGGCGACGCTGGCCAGCAGGCGCTCGCCGTCGTCGTGCAGCCACTGCTGGCGGCCCAGCGCCTGCAGCTTGGCATCAATCGCGTCATGCAGCGCGAACAGATGCTCGACGTCGTCGGCGGCGTATTGCAGTTGCGACTCCGAGAGCGGACGGCGCATCCAGTCCGAGCGCGTTTCGCCCTTGGCCAGCGCCGCGCCGGTGATTTCCGCGACCAGCTTCTGGTAGCCCATGCCGCCACCAATGCCGGCCAGCGAGGCGCCGATCTGTGTGTCGAACAGCGGTCGCGGCAACACGCCGCAGGTCCACTTGAAGGCAACCAGGTCTTCGCTGGCGCTGTGCATCACCTTGGTGATCGATTCATCGGCCAGCCAGGGCGCCAGTGCCTCGGTCATGCCGGGAATCAGCGGATCGATCAGCAGGATGTCCTGCCCGACCGCCATCTGCACCAGAGCCAACTGCGGCCAGAACGTGCGTTCACGGATGAATTCGGTGTCCAGGCCGATGCGGGCCGGACGCTGCTGGAAGTACGCATCCAGCTCGGCGGGGGTGGTGATCCAGGTTGCCACGGGTCAGGGCCTACTACTCGGGTTTGCTCAGGCAGGGGAGAATAGCCTAACGTCGGTCCGCGTCCGTGCCGTAGGAGATCCTGCTTGCGTTTTCCGCTGTCGTCCGTGCTGTGCACCGCTCTGGCCGTGGCCCTGGCCGGTTGCACACCGTCGCCCTCGGCGACACCGGAGCCGGGGCCGGCTGCCGGCGAAGACGCGCGGCCGCAGGAAGGTTCACTGGCGGAGCCGACACCGGGGACCGGGCAGGGCAGCGTCACCATTGCCGGTGAGGATGCCACCGAGGACGTGCAGCGGTGGACACCGCCACGCGTCGACCGGCAGGGCCGCAGCGTCGCCCAGCTGCGTCGCGCAGCCGAAAAGGCGTTCAGCGAAGGGCACCTGTACGAGGACGCCGACGCGGCGGTTCCGCTGTGGCTGGCGGTACAGGAGGAAGACCCGGATGACCGCCTGGCCCGCAGCGGCCTGCAG
The DNA here is from genome assembly GCF_037079935.1 of Stenotrophomonas maltophilia group sp. Smal12. NCBI lineage: Bacteria > Pseudomonadati > Pseudomonadota > Gammaproteobacteria > Lysobacterales > Lysobacteraceae > Stenotrophomonas > Stenotrophomonas maltophilia group sp. Smal12. The sequence continues at coordinate 227,165 of NZ_JBAWUK010000001.1, forward strand.
CGTGCTCGCCAGCGCCTGCAGCAGCAGGCCGATGCCCTGCTGGTTCGGCCACTGCGGCAGCGCGAGGCGCTGGCCGAGGCGAGTCGCCAGGCGCTGGTGCTGCTGACCCTGGCGCCGAAGGATGAGAAGGTGCGCGCGCTGCAGGGCCGGGTGGAGCTCGCCCAGCGCGTGGTGGCCTATAACCGTGCTGGCGAGGAAGACCTGCGGTCGGGGCGGATCGGTGAGGACGGTGACGGTGCGATCGGCAACTTCCGTGAAGCGCTGGCTCTGGACGAACACAACAGCCGGGCGCGGCAGGGCCTGGCGGCGGCCGAAAGTGGCCTGATCCGCCGGGCCGAGGACGCCGCGCGCGTACGCGACTTTGCCAGTGCGGGCACCTGGCTGGCCGAAGCCAGCAAGGTCCGTGACTCGTCACCGACCATTGCCGATGCCTTTGAGCGCATCGAGCAGATCCGCGCCGCCGCGCTGCTGCAGCTGCGTGATGAGGGCCTGCGCGAGCTGGCGACGCCGCAGGGGCTGAAGCCGGCGCGCGAAAAGCTGGCCGAGGCCCTGCGCATCGCCTTGCCGGGGGATGCGGTGGTGGCCCAGCTGCGCGAGCGCATCGATCTGGCCACCCATTACGGCAGCTTCCGCCCGGGCCAGGTGTTCAGCGACGCGATGCGTGATGGTGGGCGCGGTCCGCAGATGGTGGTGGTGCCGCATGGCGGCTTCCAGATGGGCGCGGGTGATGCCGAGCCCGGTTCCACCGACGCCGAGCGCCCCTCCCATTACGTTCGCTTTGACCGCGGCTTCGCGATGGCGATCACCGAGGTTACCGTCGGCGATTTCGAGCGCTATGTGAGGTCGACCAATGCACGACCACGTGCGACCCGGCGCGGCCACTCGGTGGTCTATGACGAGCGCAGCGGCAATTTCATCCGCCGCAGCGGCGTCGACTGGCGTTCGGATTACGATGGCGCGCGCGCACTGGGCAACTCGCCGGTGATGCATGTCAGCGTGCGGGATGCCGAGAACTACGCGGCATGGCTGTCCGAGCAGACCGGACGCAGCTACCGGCTGCCGAGCGAGGCCGAATTCGAATATGCGCTGCGCGCCGGGAACAGTGGCCGCTACCCCTGGGGAGACGCCGGTACGCCGCCGCCGGGCAGCGGCAACTTCACCGGCAGCAAGGACGTCTCGCCTTCGGGTCGGCACTGGCACAACGCTTTCATCGGCTATGGCGATGGCTGGTGGGGACCGGCGCCGGTGGCCAGTTTCCAGGCCAATGCTTTCGGCCTGCACGACATGGCCGGGAATCTGAGCGAATGGGTGGCCGACTGCTGGCACGCCAGCTACCGGCGTGCGCCGTCCGACGGTGTCGCCTGGTTCAACCCGGGCTGCCGGTCACGGGTGATCCGGGGCGGCAATTGGGCCAATGCGCCCGAGCAGACTCGTGCGGCCTGGCGGCAATCGCAGGATTCGGACACCACCAATGCGCGCATCGGCTTCCGTCTGGTGCGCGGCATCTGAGCGGCATCGGGCTTCACCCGCTGCTGGCGTCCGCGCACTAAGATTGCGCCGTGCCCGCCAGCCGGCGGGGTCTGCTGGAAGACCACCGATGCGCAACGATCCCTTTTCCCGCTCGCCCCAAGGCCCGCAGCGACGCGGCCTGTTCGGCAACATCCGCTGGTGGGTGCTGCTGCTGGCGGCGGGCTATGCGGTGTTCTACTGGTTCTCCAATCGCACCGTCGATCCCTACACCGGCGAGAAGGTGATGATCGACAGCAGCCTGGATGCGCGCCAGGAGACCGCGCTCGGTCTGCAGGCCTACCAGCAGATCCTCGCGCAGGAACGGCCGATGGATCCGAATGCGCCGATCGCGCGCGATGTGCGCGACATCGCGCAGCGCCTGATCGCCAAGGTGGATGTGGTGGAGACCGCGCTGGCACAGGAGCACGGCGTGCAGCCGGCGCATTTCGCGCGGGATTTCCAGTGGGAAGTGAATGTGATCCCGTCCGAGCAGGCCAATGCGTTCTGCCTGCCGGGCGGCAAGATGGCGGTCTACACCGGCCTGGTGCCGGTGGCGCGTACGCGTGATGCGATGGCGGTGGTGATGGGCCATGAGATCGCCCACGCGCTGCTGCGCCATGGTGCGCAGCGGATGGCGCAGCAGAAGCTGACCCAGATCGGGCAGATGGCCGGTGCCGCCAGCGGCATGGATGCGCAGCAGCAACAGATGATGATGTCGGCGATGGGCTACGGCTATCTGCTGCCCTATGCGCGCAGCCACGAGACGCAGGCCGATGAAGTGGGGCTGATGCTGGCCGCGGCGGCGTGCTTCGATCCCCGCGAGGCGGTGCCGCTGTGGCAGCGCATGGGCCAGGCCAGTGGCGGCCAGGCGCCGCCGGAGTTCGCTTCCACCCACCCGAATCCGGGCACCCGCATCCAGAACCTGCAGGCACTGATGCCGAAGGCGCTCGAGTACCGGCAGAAGTTCTGCGAGCAGGCAAAGTAGGGGGTTGTTCGTCAGGGCTGCGCCCTGCACCTGCCGAAGCCAGAGCAACAGCAACAGCAACAGCAACAGCCGAAGCAAAAGCTGGCTATCCGTGGGATGGCGGGGTGGGGGGGGGGGGGGGGGGGGGGGGGGGCGGGGGGGGCGCCCGGGGGGGGGGGGGGGGCCGGCGGGCGCCCCCCCCGCCCCCCCCCCCCCCCCCGCCACCGAAGAGCGCCGTGTGTGGATAGAAGAGCCCGGGTTGGGTTTTATGTGTTAAACGAAAAAACAAGCGGGGGTGGTTCGCTTTTGCATAGAAAAACCGCACCCCACCCCAACCCACAGCGCGCGGCTGTTGCTGTTGCCTTTGCTCTTGATCTTCTTCCTTCTCTTCCGTGGCTGACGCGCACGGAAATTTTCGGGGGGCGTGCGGGTGGGAGTGGCGGGGGTATCCGCGCCATGGATGGCGCGGCTAAGCCTCCACGGACGGATTCACGGCGTCCCCGCGAACCCAACCCGCCCCGCCAAGCGCGACATAACCCAGAGCCGCCTTTGACGTTGCTGTTGCCGTTGCTGTTGCCTGCCGCAGGCAGCGCCCGCGGCCGCCGCCGCAAAGGAAACCCCTTAGATCTTCTTCGCCAGCGATTCCGCCAGACCGGTGTAGCTGCCCGGGGTCATGTCCAGCAGACGCTGCTTCGCATCCGCCGGCAGCTCCAGCCCCTGCACGAACGCACGCATCGACTCGGCCGTGATGCCCTGGCCGCGGGTCAGCGCCTTCAGCTGCTCATACGGGTTCGGCAGGCCGTGGCGGCGCATCACCGTCTGCACGGCCTCGGCCAGCACTTCCCAGGCCGCGTCCAGATCGGCATCCAGGCGCTGCGGGTTCACTTCCAGCTTGCCCAGGCCCTTGGCCAGCGAATCCAGCGCCACCTGGCTGTGGCCGAACGCGGTGCCCAGTGCACGCAGCACGGTGGAATCGGTCAGGTCACGCTGCCAGCGGCTGATCGGCAGCTTCGCGCTGAAGTGCTCGAACAGCGCGTTGGCGATACCGAAGTTGCCTTCCGCGTTCTCGAAATCGATCGGATTGACCTTGTGCGGCATCGTCGACGAGCCGACTTCGCCTTCCTTCAGGCGCTGCTTGAAGTAGCCCAGCGAGATGTAGCCCCAGATGTCGCGGGCCAGGTCGATCAGGATGATATTGGCGCGACGCGCCGCATCGCCGATCTCGGCGATGTTGTCGTGCGGCTCGATCTGCGTGGTGTACGGGTTGAATACCAGGCCCAGGCCGGTCACGAAGCGCTCGGCGAAGGCCGGCCAGTCCACGTCCGGGTAGCTGGCGATGTGGGCGTTGTAGTTGCCGACCGCACCGTTGATCTTGCCGGTCAGTTCGACCGCGGCGATCTGCCGGCGCTGGCGCTCCAGGCGTGCGACCACGTTGGCCAGCTCCTTGCCCAGCGTGGTCGGCGAGGCGGTCTGGCCGTGGGTGCGCGACAGCATCGGCTGGCCGGCCTGGGCGTGGGCCAGGGTGCGCAGGGTGCTGGCGATGCCGTCCAGGGTCGGCAGCAGCACCTCGCGGCGGGCCTGTTCCAGCATCAGTCCGTAGCTGAGGTTGTTGATGTCTTCGCTGGTGCAGGCGAAATGCACGAATTCCAGCGCCGGAGCCAGCTCGGCGTCGTCCTTCAGCTGTTCCTTGATGAAGTACTCCACCGCCTTGACGTCATGGTTGGTGGTGCGCTCGATCTCCTTCACGCGCGCGGCCTGGGCCGGGCTGAAGCGGGCGGCCAGGTCGCGCAGGCGGGCGACGGCGGCGTCGGAGAACGGCGCCAGTTCGACGATGCCCGGTTCGGCGGCCAGCGCCAGCAGCCATTCCACCTCGACCGTGATGCGGGCCTTGATCAGGCCGTATTCGGAGAAGATCGGGCGCAGCGCGTCGACCTTGCCGGCATAGCGGCCATCGAGCGGGGACAGGGCGAGCAGGGCGGAATCGGACATGTCGGCAGGGCTGGGACGAGCGGCGGGGCCGATATTCTACGACGTGCCGGCGGGGCGTGCCCTGTAGAGCCGAGCCCACGCTCGGCTGCTTCGGAGAATCCGGCGCCCTGCGGGAAGCCGAGCATGGGCTCGGCTCTACAACACGGCCCTGCGGACGGAACGTTCTGGCCCGTCCTCATCATCCCACGCTGCGGGCAAGGGAGTATCGTTGGCGCAGCCGCCAGCCCGGGAAGCGACACCCTGCCAGCCGCCGCTTCCCTTTCCCCAACTGAAGTAGTGCGGAGTTGAAGCAATGAGCAAAGCTGCAAGCAAGGGTTTCAGAATCGAACACGACAGCATGGGCGAGCTGCAGGTGCCTGCCGACGCCCTGTGGGGCGCCCAGACCCAGCGTGCCGTGCAGAATTTCCCGGTGTCGGGCCAGCGCATGCCGCGCGGTTTCATCCGTGCCCTGGGCCTGGTCAAGGGCGCTGCCGCCGGCGTCAACGCCGAGCTGGGCCACCTGCCGAAGAACGTGGCCAAGGCCATCCAGACCGCTGCTGCCGAAGTGGCCGCCGGCAACTGGGACGCGCACTTCCCGATCGACGTCTACCAGACCGGTTCGGGCACGTCGTCGAACATGAATGCCAATGAGGTCATCGCCACCTTGGCCAACCGTGCCGGCAAGGCGGGCAAGACCACCGTGCATCCCAATGACCACGTCAACCAGGGGCAGAGCTCCAACGACGTGATCCCGACCGCGCTGCGCGTGTCGGCGGTGCTGGCGACGCACGAACAGCTGCTGCCGGCGCTGGTGCACCTGCGCAAGACCCTCGACAAGAAGGGCCGCAGCCTGCGCAAGGTGGTCAAGACCGGCCGTACCCACCTGATGGACGCGATGCCACTGACCTTCGAGCAGGAGTTCGGCGCATGGTCGGCGCAGCTGGCCTCGGCGCAGGAGCGCATCGAAGACAGCCTCAAGCGCGTGCGCCGCCTGCCGCTGGGTGGCACCGCCATCGGCACTGGCATCAACGCCGACCCGCGTTTTGGCGCGCAGGTAGCCAAGGCACTGAAGCAACAGACCGGTTTCAAGTTCGACAGCGCCGAGAACAAGTTCGAAGGCCTGGCCGCGCAGGACGATGCAGTGGAGTTGTCCGGCCAGCTCAATGCACTGGCGGTGGCGTTGATCAAGATCGCCAATGATCTTCGCTGGATGAATGCCGGTCCGCTGGCCGGGCTGGGCGAGATCGAACTGCCGGCACTGCAGCCGGGCAGCTCGATCATGCCGGGCAAGGTCAACCCGGTGATTCCGGAAGCGACCGTGATGGCCTGCGCGCAGGTGATCGGCCACCACACGGCAATCACCGTGGCCGGACAGACCGGCAACTTCCAGCTCAACGTCACCCTGCCACTGATCGCGGTGAACCTGCTCGATGGCATCGGCCTGCTCGCGAATGTGTCGCGGCTGCTGGCCGACAGCGCGATCGCCGGGCTGAAGGTGCGCGAGGACCGCGTGGCCGAAGCGCTGGCGCGCAATCCGATCCTGGTTACTGCACTGAACCCGATCATCGGCTACGAGAAGGCCGCGGCCATTGCCAAGCGTGCCTACAAGGAACAGCGCCCGGTGTTGGACGTCGCGCTGGAGGACAGCGGCCTGGACGAAGCCGAGCTGCGCCGCCTGCTGGACCCGGTCGCGCTGACTGCCGGTGGCATCCAGGCGGGGGGCGGTGGCGGGGGCGGTTGATCGAACGGCGTGCGGACCAAGGTCCGCACCCACCACACGCAGGAACGCCGCCCTGGGGCGGCGTTTCTGCTTCAGCGACGGTCGGCGACGATGTTGCCGAACGTGTCGGTGTAATCCTTGAACTCGGGGATGCGCTGGATCAGGTCCGCCGGAATCACTTCCATGCTCTCCGGCGGCTGGATCTTCACCGGTTGCATGTTGGGATCGGCCGGGGCGGCGACCAGGGTGTTCTGGCGCAGCACCTGCAGCCTGCCGAACATCGTCTGCAGCATCTGCTTCTGCCCTTGGTCCAGCGGGATCTGGATCTCGTCCACCTTCATCGTGCCATCGCCGAGGATGATGATGTTCGGTGCCGGCGGGCGACGCACGGTCACCATGCCTTCGCTGACGGAAATCTTGGGCTTGCCGCGCTCGGCGCGGTGGTTGCGGTAATCCTTGTCACAGCCGACCAGGCCCAGGCAGAGCAGGGCGGCCAGCAGCAGGAACAACTTCTTCATGGCATTCGGTTCGGGGGCGTCCGGGGCCGCCATTGTAAGCCGGTCGGCACGCTACGGCCGGCAGCGGGGCGCCGCTGCCGGCCGGGTGCGCTGATCTGTCACAGGCCTAGCGCCGGACCACGGTGTCCTTGCCGCAGTCGTCGACGTCACTCTGGTCCATCGTTGCGTAGGGCTTGAACGCCGGCAGCTCGCGCGCCAGTGCCTGCTGGCTGGCCAGCATCGCCGGCATGCGGTTGCAGATGCGCTTGGCCTGGGCCTCGATCTTCTCGGCCTCGGCGTTGATCCGCTTCTCGATGCCTTCGCTGTCGCCGCTGAAAATGCCCTTCAGCGCTTCGCCGGCAGCGCTGGCACCGAGCTTGGCGCCAGCCAGGCCGACATCCATGCCGTCCATTGCAATGGCGACGACGTGGCCGCGATATTCCAGCAGCCGTTGGCGCTGGGTTTCGTTGGCCGGCACGTCCTTGCCGTCGATCAGCAGGTGGCCATCCGGGGTGATCTCGGCACGCGGCTGCTTGTCGGCCGAGATCTTGATGTTGCCCTGAGTGATGTCCTTGCGGGCATCGTCCATGGCCTCCTTGACAGTCTGGCCGACCCCGCTGGTCGCGTCGGCCACGCTTTTGCCGACGGTGGTATCAGGCGTGGAGGACGTGCCGCCGCAGGCGATCAGCGGCAGGCACAGCAGGGTGGCAGGCAGCACGCGCAGCAGATTCATGGCAGTTTCCTCGATCGGTCCGTAGCGGTTACTTTTTACGGGGCAGGGTGACGGTGCCGCTGACGTTGCGGTGGCCGACATCGCCGCTGCCGCTGTGGTCGACGGTCAGGCTGCCGCGCACGCCATCGACCTGGATGTCCCCCGAGCCGTGACTGCGCACATGCACATTGCCGCCGATGTCGGACAGATCAACATCGCCCGAGCCGACCACACCGACCTCGACGTTGCCTTGCACGCGCTTGAACCCGATGTCGCCGGAACCGACCGTGTCCAGTCGTGCGTTGCCGCGGACATCGCTGATCTTCAGGTCACCCGAACCGACAGTGCCGGTGACCGCATCGCCACCGATGTTGCGCACCTTGACGTCGCCGGAACCCAGCGAGAGCAGGTTCAGCGAACTGCCGCCGTCAATGTCCAGGTCGCCCGAACCCACCGCTGCATGGATGCTGCCGCGGGTGCCACGCACGATGGCATCACCGGAGCCGACATCCACGCTCAGCGACTGCGCGTTGTCCACGCTGGCATCGCCGGAGCCGACCTTGAACTGCAGCGGAAGGTTGTCCGGCACGCTGCCACGGATGTCCAGCCAGGCATAACTGCTGCCCAAGCTGATGCCGCTGTCACGGCCCTCGCGGCGCAGACTCACCACCAGCTTGTCGCCCACCTTGCGCTGGTCCAGTACCAGCTGCTCCAGCCATTCCTGGCTGGACGCACAGGCACGGCCATCCAACTGGCCACCGCCGGGGCTGGCGACCACCTTCAGGTCATGCTGGTTGACCTCGAACACCACCGCTTTGGCACCGGCCACGTCCAGCTTCAGCGCGCGGGCAGCGGTGAACTTGCAGTTCGGAGCATCGGCGGCCAGCGCCGACAGCGGCAACAGCAACAATGCAGAACAGGCGAGCAGGGAACGCATGGGTGGTGCCTCCGGGTGGATGGAATCAGATCTCGCCGGCGCGCTTGCGCAGACGGATGGCAAGGACAATGAACACGGCGCCGACGGCAGCACCGATCCACAGTTCCGGCATCGCCAGTGATTTCAGCTGCGAGGCCGGCGACATCAGGCTGACCACCGATTCGAGGTCGCGGCGCGTGCCTTCCTCGGCGCTGAGGCGATACACCAGGTCCGTGCCCGGTACGCCGCCCAGCAGCAGCCGGCCAACGATGTTCTGCCAGAACCAGCCCGTGGTCAGGCCGATCAGCGGCATCACCTTGGTGGTGCTGACGATGACGCCGGCGAACAGCGGCAGCATCACCGCCCACAGGAACGGCTTGCTGCGGGCCCAGGCCGAGCACAGCAGCAACCAGCCGGCGGTGGGCAGGGCCCACAGGGCGTAGACCGGGATCCAGGCCAAGTGGCCGGCGGCCAGGGTCAGCGGGCTGGCCGGGCCCCAGATCAGGGTCATCGGGCTGCCGCCGTGCATCAGCGCGACGATGCTGATCACCAGCATGAAGCCGAACATGGTGATGATGCCGGCGATCACCGCGATCAGTGGGGCCACGATCAGTGCGCTGATCACCTTGGACAACACGGTCTGGGTATCCGACAGCGGCAGTGACTTCCAGAACAGGATGCTGCGGTCGCGGCGGTCGTCGTACAGGGCACCCAGGCAGTAGAAAAACACCACGAAGGCCAGTACCAGGAACGGCCAGGCCGAGCTGAGCACCAGGGTCAGGTCGAGGCCGTTGCCAAGGTCAGCCAGGTCCTTGGCACTGATGTCGCGGGTCAGCAGGGCCAGGTCCAGGCCGTTGATGTTCACGTCTTCGCCGTCGATGTGCAGGCCACCATCACGTGCGGCCCGGTGCAGGGCGAACAGGCCGAAGGCGATGCCGATGGTGCTCATCACCAGCGAGATCAGGCCGGCGATCAGCGGTGCATACAGGAAACCGCCACGGTTCTCCCAGTACTCGCGCTTGAGCAGCCAGCGCAGGGTGCCCATCGGGCTGACGGGGTGGTTGACGGCATTCATGCGTAGGTCCCCTTCATGATGGCGACGAACAGATCGGCCAGGCCCGGGCTGCGGGTCTCGCCAAGGGTGGAGAGCTGGGTGCGCGGGACGCCATCGAACAGCATCACGGTCTTGCCGAACGCCAGGCTGCGCTCGTCGATCGGCTTCAGCGCACGCGCGGTCTCCAGCTGGTCGGCGTTGACCAGCAGCTCGGTGTAGCGCTGGCCGACATCGTCCATGTCCGCGTCGAGCACGATGCGGCCATCACGGATGAACATGACGTCGCTGAGGATGTGCTCGATCTCTTCCACCTGATGGGTGGTGACGATGATGGTCTTCTGTTCGTCGAAATAGTCCTCCAGCAGGCGCTGGTAGAACTCCTTGCGATAGAGGATGTCCAGGCCGAGAGTGGGCTCGTCCAGGACCAGGATGCGGGCGTCGATGGCCATCACCAGCGCCAGGTGCAGCTGCACGATCATGCCCTTGGACAGTTCGCGCACGCGCTGCTTCGGTTGCAGCTTGGTATTGGCCAGGAAGCGCTCGCAGCGGGCGCGGTCGAAGCGCGGGTGGACGCCGGCGACGAAGTCGATCGCCTCGCGCACCTTCAGCCAGCGCGGCAGCACGGCGACGTCGGCGATGAAGCAGATGTCATTCATCAGCTCGTCGCGATGCAGTCGCGGATCGCGGCCGAGCACGCTCAGGTCGCCTTCCACCGAGGTGAGGCCGAGGATGGCCTTCAGTGCGGTGGTCTTGCCGGCGCCGTTGGGACCGATCAGGCCGACGATGCGCCCGCTCGGAATGCTGAAGCTGGCGTTGTCGAGGGCTACCGTGGTCCTGTAGGCCTTGCGCAGGCCTCGCGCGGTGATGACGGGTTCGCTTGCAGTGCTGTTCATCAGACGTTCCCCTGGGGCAGCAATTCGTCGAGGCTCAGGCCCAGGCGCTGGATGCGCTCCAGCACCGCGGGCCATTCTTCGTTGAGGAAGCGCTCGCGCTCGCTGCTGCGCAGCTGCGTGGCCGCCTGCTCGGTCATGAACATGCCCAGGCCGCGGCGCTTCTCGACCAGGCCTTCATCGGCCAGTTCCTGGTAGGCGCGCGAAACGGTGATGGGGTTGAGTTGATAGTCGGCGGCCACCTGGCGCACCGAAGGCAGGGCATCGCCCGGCTTCAGGATTCCGTCGAGCATCATGGCGATCACGCGCTCCTTCAATTGACGGTAGATGGGAGCGCCGTCGCTCCACTGGATGTCGCTCATATTCAGCTCCGTGGGGTCAGCGGCTGGGCGAACGAGAAATACGGCATGGACAGGGAGCTGTGCAGCCGACGCGGGGGAGAGGGGGAGGAAGCAGCGTTCCCGGCCGGTGCAGCGTTTGCATCCTGCGCACTGTCGGGAGAGGCGGGGGTGGTGGGCGTGGCCAGCCAGGCCAGCACGATCAGGGTCGAAACAGCAGCGGCCGCGGGGGCGGTGAGGTTGCGACGGATGCGGGCGTTCATGGCTTCCCCCTGTCTCAGGTGACTGGTGTTGTATGCAACTATAACACCGGCACGCCTGGGTGCAAGCCCCTGCCGTCCCCAACTGATGGCAGGGGTGGTCAAACTGCTGAAATATTCACTTATCCATTTGATTGGAAAGGGAAATAAATTTGATGTAGGGGCTGATCCAGTTCCGCCTTCCATTCAGTGTTGTCCATGCTATGTCATCACTGCGCCGTCGCTGGTAAGGCCAGCGGAAAGACGCCACGCTGCGCAAAGCCGCAGGCGCTTGCCGCAGCAAGGGGGGGGGCGGGGCGGTGCTATAGTTCGGCCGATTCCCGGCCGCTACCGGCCGGCCCTGTGAATGGCTACCGCGGACCGCTCTCGATGCACCTGCCGACCGTTATCCCGCGCCGCCTGCGCGGCCTGTCCCTGCTGACCCTGCTGGTGGCCGGCCTGGCCGGTTCCGCCCATGTGCTGGCGGCCGATCTGCTGGACCTGGAGTACCGCCCACTCGCGAGCAAGCAGCAGGTCAACCTGCAGCAGCGCTACCACGGGCAGGTACTGCTGGTGGTCAATACCGCAAGCAAGTGCGGCTATACCCCTCAGTACGAAGGCCTGGAGGCGCTGCAGAAGCGATATGCCGGCCGCGGCTTTGCCGTGCTCGGTTTCCCGTCCAACGATTTCAAGGGCCAGGAGCCCGGTGACGAAAAGCAGATCCAGGATTTCTGCACGCTCACCTATGGCGTCAGGTTCCCGATGTTCGAGAAGGTGCATGTCGTCGGTGCACAGGCGACGCCGCTGTACCAGAGGCTGACCGCGGCCACCGGCGTGGCGCCGGGCTGGAACTTCCACAAGTACCTGGTCGGCCGCGATGGCAAGGTCATTGCCCAGTTCGCCAGCAAGGTAACGCCGGACGATCCGCAGCTGACCGCCGCCATCGACAAGGCGCTGGCCGCAGCCGCCACGCATTGATATCCGGCACGGATGCCTCGACATCGACGGCATGCGTGCGACAATGTTTCTTTTCGCGCCGACGTCGGCGCCCAGACACTTCCAGGAATGCAGCGAATGAAGATGGGAATGCGCGGCGCCGCGGCGTCGGTTCTGATTCTGGCGATGGGCACTTCGGGTGTCGCTCTGTCGCAACAACCGGCTGCCCCCGCAGCCGCCAAGGAGACCGCAACCTTGAATTCCCCCAAGCAGAAGCTCGGCTACGCCATCGGCCTTGATGTCGCCAAGTCGTTCACCCCGATCGCCGATGAGATCGATGTGGCCGCGCTGCGCACTGCCGTGGAGCGTTCGTTCGAAGGCCTGCAGCCGCAGATCACCCAGGAACAGGCCAAGGCCACCGATGCCGCGTTGCGCCAGGTGGTGATGGCCCGCAGTGGCCAGCAGGTGCCGGGCATGGCGCCGGGTTCGCAGCCGCCGAAGGTCGATCGCGTCAAAGTGTCGCAGATGATCGGTTCGTACTCGGTCGGCCCGTCGCTGGCACAGCTGAAGGACGACATTGATGTCGCCTCGCTGTTTGACGCGATCAGCACAGGCCTGAGCAAGGGCCAGCCGAAGATGACGGAAGCTGACGCGACCGCCACCATCCAGGCCTTCATGGGCAGCAAGCAGGCCGAGATGCAGGCCAAGGCCGCCGCAGCCGCACAGACCAACCGCGAGGAAGGCAACGCGTTCCTGGCCAAGAACAAGACCCAGCCGGGCGTCGTCACCACCCCGTCTGGCCTGCAGTACCAGATCATCCGCCCGGGTAGCGGCGAGCGCCCGCTGCCGAGCAGCAAGGTGCGCGTGAACTACGAAGGCAAGCTGCTCAACGGCACCGTGTTTGACAGCTCCTATGGTCGCCAGCCGGCCGAGTTCGGCCTGGACCAGGTGATCAAGGGCTGGACCGAAGGCGTCGCGCTGATGCCGGTCGGGTCGAAGTACCGCTTCTGGATCCCGGGTGAGCTGGCTTACGGTGAGAACGGCACCCCGGGTGGCCCGATCGGCCCGAATGCGACTCTGACTTTCGACGTCGAGCTGCTGGGCGTCCTGCCGTAAGCGACCACGGAGCCTGCACGGACATGCGCGTTGCGATTTTCGGTACCGGTTATGTAGGGCTGGTGACCGGTACCTGCCTGGCCGACGTCGGCCACCAGGTGGTCTGCGTCGATATCGACCAGGCCAAGGTCGATGGCCTCAACCAGGGCATCATCCCGATCTATGAGCCGGGCCTGGAGCCGATGGTGAAGGCCAACCACGCCGCGTCGCGGCTGGCGTTCACCACCGATGCCGCGGCCGCGATCGGCCACGGCCAGGTCGTGTTCATCGCCGTTGGCACGCCGCCGGACGAGGATGGCAGTGCCGATCTGCAGTACGTGCTGGCTGTGGCCCGCACCATCGGCCGGCACATGAGCGTGCCGACCGTGGTGGTCAACAAGTCGACGGTGCCGGTGGGCACCGCCGACAAGGTGCGTGCCGCCATTGCCGCAGAGTTGGCGGCACGTGGCGCGGACATCGCCTTCGATGTGGTGTCCAACCCGGAATTCCTGAAGGAAGGCGACGCTGTCGCCGACTGCATGCGCCCGGATCGCATCATCATCGGCGCGACCAGCGCCGAGTCGGTGGCGGTAATGCGGCGCCTGTACGCGCCGTTCAACCGCAACCACGACCGCGTGGTGGAAATGGACGTACGTTCGGCGGAGCTGACCAAGTACGCCGCCAACGCGATGCTGGCGACCAAGATCTCGTTCATGAACGAAATCGCCAACATCGCCGAACGTGTCGGCGCCGATGTCGAGCAGGTCCGCCAGGGCATCGGCTCGGATCCGCGCATCGGCTGGCATTTCATCTACCCGGGCGCCGGTTACGGCGGCTCGTGCTTCCCCAAGGATGTGCAGGCGCTGGCCCGCACCGCGCAGCAGGCCGGCCTGGAGCCGAAGCTGCTGAACGCCGTGGAAGCGGTCAACGATGCGCAGAAGGGCCATCTGTTCGCCCTCATCCAGCGTCATTACGACAAGGGTGAAGACGAAGGTGTGCGTGGCAAGACCTTTGCCGTGTGGGGCCTGGCGTTCAAGCCGAACACCGATGACATGCGCGAAGCTTCCAGCCGTCGCCTGCTGGCGCAGCTGTGGGAAGGCGGCGCGACGGTGCGTGCCTACGATCCGGAAGCGATGCACGAGTCGCAGCGCATCTTCGGCGAGCGCGATGATCTGGTGTTCTGCAGCAGTGCCGACGAGGCGCTGCAGGGGGCCGATGCACTGGTCGTGGTGACCGAGTGGAAGCAGTTCCGCAGCCCTGATTTCCAGACGCTGCGCGAGCAGTTGAAGGACACGGTGGTGTTCGACGGCCGCAACCTGTACGAGCCGGCGGATGTGGAAGCGGCGGGCCTGGCGTACTACGGCATTGGCCGGGGGCGCTCGCTGCATGTCTGATCTGCTGCCAACCGAACGCGAGCAGGCGCTGGAAGCGCGCCTGGTCGAACTGGAAATGCGCGTGTCCTTCCAGGAACAGGCGCTGGCCGAACTGAGCGATGCGCTGGCCGATGCCCGCATGCAGGGCATGCGCAACGCCGACGTGCTGCGCGTGCTGCTGGAAGACCTGGGCAAGGTCCGCAACGCGCTGAATTCTTCCGATCCGGCGAGCGAACCGCCGCCGCCGCACTACTGATCCGAATCCTATGAGCGATACCCTCCGCGACCAGCTGATGGGCCTGGGCTTCAAGCCCGCGCCCAAGCCCGAGCGCAAGAATGATGGCCCCCGCCATGACGGTCGCCCGCAGGGCAAGGCTGGCAACGGCAATGGAAAGCCGCAGGGCGCTGGCAAGGGCGAGCACAAGCCCGGCGAGCGTCGTGGGCATGGCCACGGTCGCCCGGGCAAGCCCGGCCAGTCGCGTGGCCCGGGCCAGCAGGGCCCGCGCACGCCGCGCAGCGCCGAAGAGATGGATCTGGCCAAGGCCTATGCCATCCGCGCGCAGAAGGAAAAGGAAGAGCGCATCGAGACCGAGCGCCTGAAGCAGGAAGAAGCGCGTGTGCGCCGCGAGGCCAAGGCCAAGCTGGAAGAACTGCTGAAGGACAAGAGCCTGAACTCGGAAGCGGCCGACATCGCCCGCCACTTCCCGTATGGCGGCAAGATCAAGCGCATCTATGTGACCGCCGAACAGCTGACCGCGCTCAATGCCGGCGAGCTTGGAGTGGTCCAGCTCAACGGGCGCTACCTGCTGGTGACCGCTGAAGTGCTGGCACAGTCCGAGGCGGTGTTCGCCCCGTCGGTGGCGCTGAAGGTCGATCCGAATGCGCCGGCCGAGGAAGATCCGTACGCGGATCCGCAGTACCAGGTGCCGGACGACCTGGTCTGGTAACTGCATCTGCCGCATGATGAAAACGCCGGGCATTGCCCGGCGTTTTCGTTACCGGGTGCACGCAGTGCTGCGCCGCGCACGGATCAGCGGCAGGCTCAGCGCGAAAAAGCAGAGCAGGGCGCCAATCAGGGCGAAGCCGCTGCCGGCCAGGAACGCGGTGCGGCCGTCGTCGATCTTCCACAGTTGGCCGGCAATGAGCGCGCCCAGCACACCGCCGACACCGGACGAAAAGCCGTACAGCAGTCCTTGGCCGTGGCCGTTTAGACGACCGGGGAAGTAGGTCGCCAGCATCTGCATCGCTGCAGCGAAGAACGCGGCAAAGCCCAGCGCGTGCGCGGTCTGCGCCAGCAGCATCACCGGCAGGTTCTCCGGGAACAGTGCGGTCACGGCCCAGCGCAGGCAGGAACTGACCAGCGCGATCAGCAGCATCCAGCTGGCGTCGTAGCGGCGGAAGAAGCGGCCGATGGTGAAGAACACGCCCACTTCGAAGACCACGCCGATGGTCCACAGCAGGCCGAGGGTGGTGGTGCGGTAACCGTGGTGGTCCATGTAGACCGAAAAGAACGTGTAGTACGGGCCGAACGACAGCTGTTCCATGAAGGCGGCCAGGAAGAACGCCAGCACTGGCGGTCGGCGCACGATCTGCCAGAAGCCGCTGGTGTCACCCGCCGTCCTGCCGATGTCGCGCGCGTAGTGATTGCTGAAGGCCGAGGCAACCAGCAGCACGAACAGGGGCAGCATCATCCACGGCAACAATCCGGCGTGGTTGCCGGCGCCATCGCCCTCGATCAGCCAGCCGAACAGGGTGACCACGGCGATGAAACCGAGCGAGCCCCAGACCCGGATCAACCCGTAGCGATGGCTGTCGTTGCCCAGGTGGGTGAGGGTGATCGACTCGAACTGCGGCATCACCGCGTTGTAGAAGAAGCAGAACACGATCATCGCCGGGTACATCCACGGCTGCGGCAGTGGCAGCAGAAAGGCAGCGAAGCTGAGCAGGGTCAGCACGCAGCCGACGCGCAGCAGGCGGATCGGTCGCGGTGATGCGGCCGCCAGCGAGGTCCAGGTACTGGGTGCGATCACGCGGGTGGCGTACCACAGGCCCATCATCACGCTGATCGCGGTCACGCTCATCCCGCGCGCGGTCAGGAACAGGCTCCAGTACGGCGTGAACGCGCCGAGCGCCGCGTAGTAGAACAGGTAGAAACTTGAGAGGCGGGCAACGGGAACGGTCATCGCCGAATGATGAAGCAAAAAAAGGGGACGGAGGGGATCAAGTCGCTAATGCACAAACGACTTAATCCCCTCCGTCCCCTTTTTGTGTCATTCGGGGTCGTAGTCGAGGTTGGAGGCCAGCCAGCGTTCGGCCTGGGCGCGGTCCACGCCCTTGCGCCGGGCATAGTCGGTGACCTGTTCGCGGCTGAGCCGCCCGACCACGAAGTACTGGCTCTGCGGATGGCTGAAGTAGTAGCCCGAGACAGCGGCCGTGGGCAGCATCGCGAAGCTCTCGGTCAATTCCATGCCCGCGTTCTTCTCAGCCTGCAGCAGGTCGAACAGGCGGCGCTTCTCGCTGTGCTCGGGGCAGGCCGGGTAGCCCGGGGCCGGACGGATGCCGCGGTACTGCTCGTCGATCAGGGCCTCGTTGTCCAGCGTCTCGGCGCGGTCGTAGCCCCAGAATTCGGTACGCACGCGCTGGTGCAGGCGCTCGGCCAGCGCCTCGGCGAAGCGGTCGGCCAGTGCTTTCAGCAGGATCGCGTTGTAATCGTCGTGCTCGGCCTCGAAGCGCGCGACGTGGGCGTCGATGACGATGCCGGCGGTGACCGCGAACGCGCCGATCCAGTCCTGCTTTCCGCTGTCGGCCGGGGCAATGAAATCAGCCAGGCAGAAATCCGGACGTTCGGCTGGCTTGTCCACCTGCTGGCGCAGGAAGTGCAGGGTAGTTTCGCCCTGTGCGTGCTGCACGCGGACATCGTCGCCGATGCTGTTGGCCGGCCACAGGCCGAACACGGCCTTGGCCGTCAGCCACTTCTCGCCGACGATGCGCTCGAGCATCGCACGGGCATCCTTGTACAGCTCGCTGGCCTGGGTACCGACGATCTCATCGGTGAGGATCGCCGGGAACTTGCCGGCCAGCTCCCAGGCCTGGAAGAACGGCGTCCAATCGATGTAGTCGACCAGTTCGGCCAGCGGATAGTCGTCGAACACGTGCAGGCCGGGCTGATTCGGTGCCGGTGGCGTGTAACTGTCCCAGCCGCCCTGGAATTTCTGCGCGCGCGCATGTTCCAGTGTGACCAGGCGCTTGGCGTCGCCCCGGTTGCGGTGGCGCGCGCGGATTTCGGCATAGTCGGCTTCGTTGGCGGCAACGAAGGCCTCGCGCAGATCACGCGAGATCAGCGACTGCGCCACGCCAACTGCGCGCGATGCATCCTTCACCCACACCGTCGGCGCCTTGTAGTGCGGGTCGATCTTCAGCGCGGTATGCGCACGCGAAGTGGTCGCGCCCCCGATCAGCAGCGGCAGGTCGAAGCCCTGGCGCTCCATCTCGCGGGCGACGTGGCTCATCTCCTCCAGGGACGGGGTGATCAGCCCGGACAGGCCGATCAGGTCGGCGTTGTGCTCGCGGGCGGCATCGAGGATCATCTGCGCCGGCACCATCACGCCGAGGTCGACCACGTCGAAGTTGTTGCAGGCCAGTACGACGCCGACGATGTTCTTGCCGATGTCATGCACATCGCCCTTCACCGTGGCCATGATGATCTTGCCGTTGCTCTTGGCGGTGTCACCGCTGCGCGCTTTTTCCGCTTCGATGTAAGGCAGCAGGTAGGCCACGGCCTTCTTCATCACGCGCGCGGATTTCACCACCTGTGGCAGGAACATCTTGCCGGCGCCGAACAGGTCGCCGACGATGTTCATGCCGTCCATAAGCGGTCCTTCGATCACGTCCAGCGGGCGGCTGGAGGCCTGCCGGGCCAGTTCGGTGTCTTCCTCGACGAAGGCATCCAGGCCGTGTACCAGGGCATGCGCCAATCGCTGTGCCACCGGCTTTTCGCGCCAGGCCAGGTCTTCGGTCTTCGCCGCGCCCTTCCTGCCCTTGTAGCGCTCGGCGATCTCCAGCAGGCGCTCGGTGGCATCGCTTCGGCGGTTGAGGATCACGTCCTCGACACGCTCGCGCAGGTCCGGCTCCAGTTCGTCGTAGATCGGCATCGCGCCGGCGTTGACGATGCCCATGTCCATGCCGGCGGCGATCGCGTGGTACAGGAACACCGAATGGATGGCCTGGCGCACGGTTTCGTTGCCGCGGAACGAAAACGAGACGTTGGAGACGCCGCCGGAGACATGGCAGTGCGGCAGGGTCTGCTTGATGATCCGGGTGGCTTCGATGAAGTCCACCGCGTAGTTGTCGTGCTCTTCGATGCCCGTAGCGACGGCGAAGATGTTCGGGTCGAAGATGATGTCCTGCGGCGGGAAGCCGATCTCGTCGACCAGGATGCGGTAGGCGCGTGTGCAGATCTCGACCTTGCGCGCACAGGTGTCTGCCTGCCCGGCCTCGTCGAACGCCATCACTACTGCCGCGGCGCCATAGCGCAGCACCTTGCGCGCGTGCTCGCGGAACAGCGCTTCGCCTTCCTTCAGCGAGATCGAGTTGACCACGCTCTTGCCCTGCAGGCATTTCAGGCCGGCCTCGATCACGCTCCACTTGGAGGAGTCGACCATCACCGGGATGCGCGCGATGTCCGGCTCGGACATGATCAGGTTGAGGTAGCGCGTCATCGCCGCTTCCGAATCGATCAGGCCCTCGTCCATGTTGACGTCGAGGATCTGGGCGCCGCTGGCCACCTGCTGGCGGGCCACGTCCACCGCCTCCTCGTAGCGGCCTTCCTTGATCAGCTTGCGGAACTGCGCGCTGCCGGTGACGTTGGTGCGTTCGCCGACATTGATGAACAGCAGGTCCGGGGTGATGACCAGAGGTTCCAGGCCGGACAGGCGGGTAGGGCGGACAGGCGTCATGGCAGGCGTCGGCTCAACAGCAGTAGGGCGGGAAGTGCGGGACGGTGGCGGCAACGTTCATGCGGCCTGCTCCCGGGTGCCGGGCAGTGCGCGCGGCGGCAGTCCGGCTACGGCATTGGCAATCGCACGAATATGCTCGGGGGTGGAGCCACAGCAGCCGCCGACCAGGTTCAACAGGCCATCCTCGGCGAAGCCGCGCAGCGTGGTGGCCATCTCTTCAGGAGTTTCGTCGTAGTCGCCGAACGCGTTGGGCAGGCCGGCGTTGGGGTGGGCGCTGACATAGCAGTCGGCGACCTGCGAGAGGGTTTCCACATGCGGGCGCATCGCATCGGCACCCAGCGCGCAGTTCAAGCCGATCGACAACGGACGGGCGTGGGCGAGCGATGCGTGGAAGGCCTCGGCGGTCTGCCCGGACAGGGTGCGACCGGAAGCGTCGGTGATGGTGCCGGAGATCATCACCGGCAGCCGCGCGCCGCGCGCATCGAACGCTTCCTCCAGCGCATACAGCGCGGCCTTGGCGTTGAGCGTGTCGAAGATGGTCTCGACCATCAGGGTATCGGCGCCGCCGTCGATCAGGCCCTCGATGGCTTCGCGGTAGGTGTCGCGCAGCTCGTCGAAGCTGGTATTGCGGAAGCCGGGATCGTTGACGTCGGGGCTGATCGACGCGGTGCGGCTGGTCGGGCCGATCACCCCGATCACGAAGCGCGGCTTGCCCGGTGTGGTTGCGGCCACTGCATCACAGCACGTGCGCGCGACCGCAGCGCCGGCCTTGTTCAACTCGTACACCAGGTGCTCGAGGTGGTAGTCGGCCTGGCTGACCGAGGTTGCATTGAAGGTGTTGGTTTCGATCAGGTCCGCACCGGCCTCGAGGTAGGCGGTGTGGATGTCGGCGACGATCTGCGGCCGGGTCAGCAGCAGCAGATCGTTGTTGCCCTTCAGGTCATGGCCTCCCGCTGTGGCGTGATCGCAGCCGGAGCCATGCAGATGGTCATAGCCACCGGCGAAGCGCTCGCCACGGTAATCGTCTTCCTGCAGGCCGTGGCGCTGGATCATCGTGCCCATCGCACCATCGATGATCAGGATCCGCTCGCGCAGGGCGTCGAGCAGGGCGTTGGCACGATCGGGATGCAACCAGGGCAGGGCGGGCATGGCGGTCTCGGGCTCAGGGCTTGTTGGCGATCAGCGAAATCACTTCGAAGTGCGGCGGCCGCTTCTCGCGGGTGACCGTCTCCAGGCTGGACACCTGCAGGCCGGCCTTGTCGACGAACCTGCGCAGCTCCTTGTCGCTGAAGCCGAGGTTGACGTGGCCATAGGCCTCCACCGCTGCCTTGTGCTCGTGGCGGGCCAGGCTGCACAGCAGCAGGCGGCCGCCCGGGCGCAGTACGCGTGCAGCTTCGGTCACCGCCTGCGCCGGTTTGCTGGCGTAGGTGAGCGCATGCATCAGCACGACCAGGTCGAAGCTGGCATCCTCGAACGGCAGGGCATGCATGTCGCCCTCGCGCACTTCCACATTGGGCAGCCGCCGCAGGCGCTCGCTGGCGGCGGCGACCACGCGCGCGCTGGTATCGATGCAGATGTAGCGCTTGGAATGCGGGGCAACCAGTTCGGCCAGCACGCCATCACCAGAGGCGATATCCAGCACGTCGCCGGTCTCAAGCAGCGGCAGCGCGGTGCGTGCCAGCGCCTCCCAGGTACGGCCCGGCGAGTAGTGGCGTTCCATGTCGCCGGCCACGCTGTCGGCCCAGTTCTGGTCGGCGGCGCGGTGGGCCAGCACGGCGGCCACGCGTTCAGCGTCCTGGCGCAGCAGCGGATCATCGCTTCCGTTGCTCAAGGCATGCCACAATGCACGCTGCGCCGGGTCCAGCTGGGCCTCGTCGAAGCGGTAATAGGCCGACACGCCGGCACGGCGGTCGCGGACCAGCCCGGCTTCCTTCAGGCGTGCCAGGTGGGTGGACACGCGCGGCTGCGCCAGCCGGGTGATCGCCGACAGTTCGGCCACGGTCAGTTCCTCCTGCTCCAGCAGCGCCAGCAGGCGCACGCGAGTGGCATCGGCGAACACCTTCAGGCGGGTCGACCAGTCTTCCAGATCCATAAACATCTACCTATCGCGATATAGAGATATATTCGCTGAAGGGGCCTGGCGCGGTCAAGTCGCCAGCGTACGGAAACTGCCGGGCCCCGGTACAATCGCAGCACCTGGGCGCGCCGTATGCGGCCCATAACTTCATGTACCCGGGAGGGTGTTGTGGATTTCAGCTTTACCGAAGAGCAGTTGATGCTGCAGGACGTTGCGCGGCGCATCGCGCAGGAAAAGATCGCCCCCAGTGCGGAGCACCATGACCGCACCGGCGAGTTCCCGCTGGACAACATCCGCCTGCTGGGCGAGAACGGCCTGATGGGCATTGAAGTGCCGACCGAATACGGCGGTGCGGGCATGGACCCGGTTGCGTACGTGCTGGCGATGGTGGAGGTCGCCGCCGCCGACGCAGCCCATTCGACCATCATGTCGGTCAACAATTCGCTGTTCTGCAACGGCATCCTGACCCACGGTACCGAGCAGCAGAAGCAGACCTACGTACGTGCCATCGCCGAAGGCACGGCCATCGGCGCGTTCGCGCTGACCGAGCCGCAGTCCGGTTCCGATGCCACCGCCATGCGCTGCCGCGCGGTGAAGCAGGCCGACGGCACCTTCGTCATCAATGGCAAGAAGAGCTGGATCACCTCCGGTCCGGTGGCCAAGTACATCGTGCTGTTCGCGATGAGCGAGCCGGACAAGGGCGCGCGCGGCGTCACCGCCTTCATCATCGATACCGACAAGGCCGGTTTCGGTCGTGGCAAGACCGAGCCCAAGCTGGGCATCCGCGCCTCGGCCACCTGCGAGATCGAGTTCAACGATTACGTGGCGCAGGCCGAAGACGTGCTGGGCCAGGAAGGTGAGGGCTTCAAGATCGCCATGAGCGTGCTCGATGCCGGTCGCATCGGCATCGCTTCGCAGGCCGTCGGCATCGCCCGAGCCGCCTATGAAGCGACGATTGAATACGTCAAGGAGCGCAAGGCATTCGGCGCGGCCATCGGTACCTTCCAGATGACCCAGGCCAAGATTGCCGACATGAAGTGCAAGCTGGACGCAGCGCTGCTGCTGACCCTGCGCGCGGCGTGGGTGAAGGGCCAGGGCAAGCGCTTCAGCAATGAGGCTGCCATCGCCAAGCTGACCGCCTCTGAGGCGGCGATGTGGATTACCCACCAGGCCGTGCAGATCCACGGCGGCATGGGGTATTCCAAGGAAATGCCGCTGGAGCGCTACTTCCGTGATGCCAAGATCACCGAGATCTACGAAGGTACTTCGGAGATCCAGCGCCTGGTGATCGCCCGCAACGAAACCGGGCTGCGCTGAGTCGCATGGCCGCGCCGCCGCAATGGCGGCGCGGCGGTAGGCCCACGCCACGCGTGGATGATGGTCATCCAGATGACGTCTTTGCCGTTGGCCTGCGGAGATGCATGCTGCTCTAATGCAGTCCGTTTCTTCGAGGATGACGACGTGATCTATCGCGGTTGGGGAATCATGACGCTGGTGACGCCGATTGCAGCGATCCTGCTGCTGGCGTACTTCTTTCCGCATGACGGCCCCAGGGGCAGTATCCCGCTGTCACAGGTTCTGTTGGGCGCAGGCCTCGGCGCGGCGGTGAACGTGGTGCTGGGCCTGTGGCTCAACCGTGCGCCGCGGCAGAAGGGGGAGGCCGCGCCCCACCATTTCTTCTTCGTACCCATGCAGTGGGCCTCGCTGATTCTGGTGGCGGTGTGCGCGGTGGTTGCGCTGCTGCGCTGAGGCGTTGCCCGAACAGCGCCAACCCAGGTTGGCGGCTACCGGCAATGCCGTTGTTCCGGTAGATGCCAACCTGGATTGGCATGAATTCAATTGTGGCAATAAAAAGGCCCCGGATCGCTCCGGGGCCTTTTCGTTTTCAGCGCAGCACCGGATCAACGATCCGGACGATGTGCGGCATCCGCATCGCGCTGGCGTTCCATGAACTCCTTGGACGGTTCGTCCAGCTTGTCGCCCAGCATGCGGCGCACGACCACGAAGAACACCGGGATCATCAGCAGGCCGAGCAGGGTGGCGAACAGCATGCCGCCGATCACGCCGGTACCGATGGCGTGGCGGGAGTTGGCGCCGGCACCGGTGGAGATCGCCATCGGGATCACGCCCATGATGAACGCGAACGACGTCATCAGGATCGGGCGGAACCGCAGGCGCGCCGCTTCGATGGTGGCATCACGCAGGTTCTTGCCTGCTGCGCGCTGCTCCACCGCGAACTCCACGATCAGGATCGCGTTCTTCGCCGCCAGGCCGATCACGGTGATCAGGCCGATCTTGAAGAACAGATCGTTGGGCAGGCCGCGCAGCATCGACAGGCCGAGGGCACCCAGCACGCCCAGCGGCACCACCAGCAGCACCGCCACCGGGATCGACCAGCTTTCATACAGCGCGGCAAGGCACAGGAACACCACCACGATGGACAGCACCAGCAGCAGGGTCGCAGCGTTGCCGGCCAGGATTTCCTGGTAGGACATGCCCGACCAGTCGTAGCCGAAGCCGGCCGGCAGGTCGTCGTTGACGATGCCTTCCATGGTCTGCATCGCCTCACCCGAGCTGGTGCCCGGTGCCTGCGAACCGACGATGTTGATCGCCGAGTAGCCGTTGTAGCGGCTCAGCGACGGCGGCGCCGACACCCATTCGGACTTGACCACCGTGTTCAACGGGATCATCGCGTTGGTGCCATCGGCGTTCTGGGTCAGGCTGGACGGGCTGTAGAAGCTCTTCAGCGATTCCTGGCCAGTGCGGTACGGACCATCGGCCTGCATGGTCACGCGTTTGATGCGGCCTTCGTAGAAGAAGTCGTTGACGTACACCGGGGCCAGCATCAGCTGGATGGTGCTGTACACGTCCGACACCGACATGCCCATCGACTGCGCCTGCACGCGGTCCACGTGCAGCTGCAGCTGCGGCGCGTTTTCCAGACCGTTGGGGCGCACGCCAACCAGGTGGTCCGGCTTCTGCGCGGCCTGGCCGAGCAGGATGTTGCGGGCCTGGGTCAACTGTTCGTAGCCGGCACCGCTACGGTCCTGCAGCCACATGTCAAAGCCACCGAACTGGCCGAGGCCCTGCACGGTGGGCAGGTTGACCACGAAGATCTGCGCTTCCTTGATGCCGTAGAACGCGCCGTTCATGTTCTGGATGAACTCGGGCGCGGTGAACTTGCGTTCCTCCCACGGCTTCAGGCGGATGAAGCCCATGCCCACGTTCTCGCCGGAACCGACGAAGCTGAAGCCGGCCACCTGCAGCATGCCTTCATAGCCATCCTGCTTTTCCAGGATGCCACGCATCTGCGCGAACACTTCGTTGGTCTGGCCCTTGGTCGAGCCCGGCGGCAGCTGCACGATCGCCAGCGCATAGCCCTGGTCTTCTTCCGGCAGGAAGCTGCCCGGCATGCGGGTGAACAGGAAGCCGCACAGCGCGGTCAGCACCACGAACAGGATCATCCAGCGCGGCGCATGGCGCACCGCCGAGGTGATGTGCCCCACGTAGGTGTGGCTGATCTTGTCGTAGTACTTGTTGAAGGTGCGGTAGACGATGTTCGGGTTGTCGTTGTGCGTCGGCTTGAGGAACGTCGCGCACAGCGCCGGGGTGAAGCCCAGGGCCAGGAACGCCGAGAATGCCATCGAGATGGCGATGGTCAGCGCGAACTGCTTGTAGATCTCACCGGCGGCACCGCCCTGCAGGGCGGAGGGGATGAACACCGCGGCCAGCACGACGGTGATCGCCACCACCGCACCGGTGATCTGGGTCATCGCCTTCTGCGTGGCCGGCTTCGGCGCCAGGCCCTCCTCGGTCATGATGCGTTCGACGTTCTCGATCACCACGATCGCGTCGTCGACCACGATGCCGATCGCCAGCACCATCGCGAACAGCGTCAGCTGGTTGATCGTGAAGCCGATCATCCACATGCCCAGGAAGGTACCGAGCAGGGCGACCGGGATCACCAGGGTCGGGATCAGGGTGGCACGGAAGTTCTGCAGGAAGATCAGCATCACCAGGAACACCAGCAAGACCGCTTCAAACAGGGTTTTGACCACTTCCTGGATCGAGATCTTGACGAAGGTGGTGCTGTCGTACGGCGAGAACCAGGTGACCCCGGCCGGGAAGCTGGGCTGCAGCTCGTCCATCTTGGCGCGCACCGCTTCGGCCACGTTCAGGGCGTTGGCGCCCGGCAGCAGCTGGATGGCGAAGGCACCGGTCGGCTTGCCGTTGTACTGGGTGTCGAAACCGTAGTTGTTGGCACCGAAGGCGACGCGGGCGATGTCCTTCAACAGCACGCGCGAGCCATCAGCGTTGGCGCGCAGGATGATGTTCTCGAATTCCTGCGGCGAGCTGAAGCGGCCTTCGGCCGAGACCGTGGCGGTGAAGTGCTGGCCTTCCGGCGACGGGTCCGAGCCCAGCGCGCCGGCGGCGAACTGCACGTTCTGCGCACGTACCGCGGCCAGTACCTGGCTGGCCGACAGGCCATAGCCCTGCATCTTCTCCGGGTTCAGCCAGATGTTCATGGCGTACTCGGAACCGAACTGCTGGGTGCTGCCGACGCCGGGGATGCGCGAGACCTGGTCGAGCACGCGCGAGCCGACGATGTCGTTCAGGGCGTCACGGTTAATGGTCGGGGTATCGGACTGCAGCGCCACCACCATCAGGAAGCCGGCGTTGGCCTTGGCCACCACCACGCCCTGCTGGGTCACTTCCGAAGGCAGGCGTGGCGTGGCCAGCGAGACCTTGTTCTGCACCTGCACCTGGGCGATGTCCGGATCGGTACCGGTCTCGAAGGTCAGGGTGATCTGCGCACGGCCGTTGGAGGCGGACGAGGAGCTGAAGTACAGCAGGTGATCGATGCCGGTCAGCTGCTGCTCGATCACCTGGGTGACGGACTTTTCCGTGGTATCGGCGCTGGCGCCCGGGTAGGTCGCCGAGACGGTGACCTGCGGCGGGGCGATGTTGGGATAGGACTCCACGCCCAGGTTGAGGATCGCGATCACGCCGCTGAGCGAGATCAGGATCGCAACCACCCAGGCGAAGACTGGATGTTCGATGAAAAATTTAGGCATGACGGAAGGTTCCCGTTACTGCTTGTTCGAATCGGTGGCGGCCGGCTTGGCCGCATCGGCCTGCTCGGGCTTGGCCGCGTCGGCCGGTGCCTTGCCTGCAGCCGGTGCAGCGCCCGCCGCTGCGGCGCCGCCTGCGGCCGGCTTGCCGTTGGCGTCCTGGCCCGGGGTCCACGGCTTGGCCACCGCCGGTGCACCTTCCTTGACCTTCTGCACGCCGGCCACGATCACCTTGTCACCGGCGGCCAGGCCGTCGCTGACCAGCCAGTTGCCGCCCTGCGCGCCATCGGTCTTCACGTTCTTGCGCACGACCTTGCCGTCGGCGCCGACCACCATCACGTAGCCGCCGGTGGTATCGCGCAGCAGGGCCTGCTGCGGCACCAGGAAGGCGTTGTTGCGCTCGCCCAGGTTGGCCTGGAAGCTGACGAACGCGCCCGGCAGCAGGATCTGCTGCGGGTTCGGCAGCAGCGCGCGCAACGACACGGCGCCGGTGGCCGGGTCGACCGTGGTCGAGGAGAAGTCCAGCGTGCCCGGCTCACCATAGGTGGTGCCGTCGGCCAGCTTGACGTTGACCGTGGCCTTGCCGTCGCCGGACAGCGCCAGCGCACCCTTGGCCTGCTGCGCGCGCAGCTGGGTCAGCTCGTCCACGCTCAACGAGAAGTTGACGTACAGCGGGTCGAGCTGGTCGACGGTGGTCAGCAGGGTCACATCGCCCTGGCCCACCAGCGCACCCTCGGTGACCTGCTGCTTGTTGGCCACGCCACTGATCGGCGCGGTCACTTCGGCATAGCCCAGGTTGATCCGCGAGGAGGTCACTGCCGCTTCGGCCTGCTTGACCGCGGCCAGCGCGGTGCGCTCGGCCGATTCGGCGTTGTCCAGGTCGGACTTGGAGACGAACTGCTGCGGGGCCAGCGAGCGTGCGCGATCGGCGGCGACCTTGGCGTTGGCGTAGGTCGCGCGGGCCGAGGCCAGCTGGGCCTCGGAGGCGTTGAGCGAGGCACGCAGCGGCGCCGGGTCGATCAGGAACAGGGTCTGGCCCTGCTTGACCTGCGAGCCTTCCTGGTAGACCCGCTTGAGCAGCACGCCGGGCACGCGTGCGCGGACGTCGGCGCTGCGGAACGGCGACAGGCGGCCGACCAGCTCGCGCTGCAGCGGCAGGGTCTGCGGCTTGGCGTCGATCACGCCCACCTCCGGCGGCGGGGGCGTCTGCTGTTCCGGCTTCTTGCAGGCAGCCAGCGCGACAGCAACGGCGCACGTCAAGGCAAGGGTGCGGAGTGGGGCGGTCATCAGGAGGAACTCCGGGGTTGGTTTGTAGACGGGGCCGGCGACGGCTGAGGCGCGAAGGCGCGCAGGAAGCTGTCGACGGAGAACTCTGCCCAGCGCCGACGCAAGAGCGCGTCATCACGGTGGGGGGTATGGAAGCGCTGTTTGTCGAAATCCTGACCGGCGATCATGCTCAGCAGCAGTTCGGCCATGAAGTGCGGGTCGTCATGCCGGAGCTGGCCCTGCATGCAAACGGTTTCAATCCATTCAGCAAGATGAAGCGCCAGTGCGCCGGCGCCATGCCGGTACAGGGTACGCGCCTCTTCGGGAAACTGGGCCGCGTCGGCGGCGATCAGCCGGCAGGCCTGGCCCACGTGCGGTTGGTTGAAGTGCTCCAGGAAGTCGGTGGCGAACTGGAGCAGGCTGGCACGCAGGTCGTCAGTACGGAGTGCACGAACCATGGCGCCGGTAGCGTGGCCGACGTGGCGCTGCATTACCCGGCGCAGCAGTTGCTGCTTGCTGCCGTAGCGCGAGTAGAGGGTCTGCTTGGAACAGCCGGCATGCTGGGCCACCGCGTCCATGCTCATCTGCATGCCCTGCTGGGCCAGCAGTTCGCGCACGGCATCGAACACGCGCTCATCGCGTGCGTCGAGGGCAACGGGAAGGTAGGCCGGGTTCACGCGGTGGACTATACCGTCCAGTTCAGGATTGTGGAATCGAATCGGTGTCGCCGCGTGTGTCTTCCGGTAACACGCTTTGCCGATCCTGTCGGCAGTGCTCAAGCAGGCGCCCGCTCCATACCGGAGCGAACTGAATAGGCGTCTAAACCGCAGCAAACCCGGATCTGCTTATTCCGTCCTGCAGCAAGGCCTTTTCGTGCGGTAGGGCTACAATTTCATTTTCCCAACTGAGCAAGCGCATCGCTCTGCCATGAAACCGCAAAAAACCGCAGCCAAGACCGTGAAAAACAAGACGAAACCAGCAGAGTCGGAGGTCGCAGTGACCGCTGGTTTCTCCCTGGAGCCGGTGTACACGGCCTTGCGCAAGCGCTACCCCGCGGCCGCACAGGCCGAAGCAGTGGCCTTCGCCACTGACTTCTACAAGCGCATGGAGTCGGACGAGTTCCCGCACCACAGCGCTGAAGAGTGGGCCGCTCTCGCGGCTGAGACGCTGGAATTCGCCCGGGCCCGCAAGGCTGGCAAGGCCAACGTCCGCGTGTTCAATCCGACCGCGAAGGCCAACGGTTGGGAATCGCCGCATACCGTGCTGCAGATCGTCAACGACGACATGCCGTTCCTGGTCGATACCGTCACCATGTCGCTGGCCGAGCAGGGCGTGGGCGTCCACGTGCTGGGCCACCCGGTACTGCGTTTCACCCGCGACAAGGCCGGCAAGCTGGTCAAGGTCGGCGAAGGTGATGCCGAGTCGGTGATGCTGCTGGAAATCGACCGCCAGCCGGCCGATGCGATGGCTGCCATCGAGCAGGCCATCAACAAGGCGCTGGATGAAGTGCGTGCGATCGTGCGCGACTGGCAGCCGATGAAGGACAAGGCGCTGGCGCTGGCCGACGACCTGGGCAGCCGCCAGCTGCCGGTCGACGACGCGTCGCGCAAGGAAGCACAGGAGTTCCTGCGCTGGGCCGCTGACAACCACTTCACCTTCTTCGGCTACCGCGAGTACCGCGTCGAGAAGCAGGGCAAGGAAGAGGTGCTGGCGCCGCTGAACGACACCGGCCTGGGCCTGATGCGTGGCAAGGACACGTCCGCCGCCCGTCCGGTCAAGACGCTGGCCGCGCAGGGCCTGAACACCACGTCCGGTTTGAAGGATGCGCTGATCCTGACCAAGACCAATGCCCGTTCGCGCGTGCACCGCGCCGGCTACATGGACTACATCGGCGTGCTGGAGTTCGACGCCAAGGGCAAGATCATCGGCGAGCAGCGTTTCCTCGGGCTGTTCACCTCCAGCGCCTACAACCGTCGCCCGTGGGAAATCCCGCTGGTGCGCCAGCGCCACGAGCACGTGATGAAGCAGTCCGGGCTGGCCCCCGCCAGCCACAGTGGCAAGGCCCTGCGCCATATCCTGGAAACCCTGCCGCGCGAAGAACTGTTCCAGTCCAGCGAGGACGAACTGTTCCGCACCGCGATGGGCGTGCTGGGCCTGCAGGAACGCGTGCGCAGCCGCCTGTTCCTGCGCCGCGACAAGTACAGCCGTTTCATCTCCGCGCTGGTCTACCTGCCGCGCGAGCGCTTCAACACCGACGTGCGCCTGCGCATCGAAGCAATGCTCAAGGACGCGCTGCACGGCGAGTTCGTCGACAGCTCGGTGGTGCTGGGCGAATCGCCGCTGGCGCAGGTGCACCTGATCGTGCGCCCGAAGCCGGGTGAAATGCTCGACGTTGATACCGCCGAACTGGAGCAGAAGCTGGCCCAGGTGCTGCGTAACTGGCAGGACGACCTGCGCGAAGCGCTGGTGAGCCGCCACGGCGAGACCGAAGGCCTGCGCATCGCCGCCCGCATCGGCAAGGCGCTGCCGGCCGGCTACATCGAAGACAACAGCACCGCCGTTGCCGCCAACGATGTCAGCCAGCTCGACGCGCTGACCGGCCCGGACGACCTGCGCCTGAGCCTGCAGGCCGTGCCGCGCGAAAGCGGCGATGGCCTGCGCCTGAAGCTGTATCGCCAGCTGGATGACATCCCGCTGTCGGACGCGCTGCCGATGATGGAAAACATGGGCCTGCGCGTGATCGCCGAACGTCCGTACCGCCTGTCGGTCGACAACGCGCCGGTGTACGTGCAGGACTTCGAGGTCGAGTCGACCGCTGGCGCGATCGATGCCGCCAGTGTCGATGAAGCCTTCGGCGAGACCTTCGCCCGCGTCTGGCACGGCGACGCCGAGAACGACGGCTTCAACCGCCTGGTGCTGGCAGCTGGCCTGCACTGGCGCCAGGTCGCCATGCTGCGTGGCTACTGCAAGTACCTGCTGCAGACCGGCGTGCCGTTCTCGCAGGCCTACGTGGAAGGCACCTTCGCGCGTTACCCGCTGCTGGCCCGCCTGCTGGTCGAACTGTTCGAGGCCCGCTTCGATCCGGCCACCGGCCATGAGAGCAAGGACGACATCGCGGCCGGCCAGGCCCAGCTGAAGGCCCACTTCGATGTGCTGGCCGCTGGCGACGACGCCACCCTGAAGGTGCTCAAGAGCGTGGTCGATGCCCGCAAGGGTGACCGCGACGCGCAGATGCAGGCCGCGCGCGATGCGCTGCTGAAGCTGATGGATCGCGTGTCCAGCCTGGACGAGGACCGCATCCTGCGCTCGTTCATGGGCGTGATCGACGCGACCCTGCGTACCAGCTACTACCAGACCGATGCCAACGGCCAGCACGGCCATGTCATCAGCTTCAAGTTCGATTCGGCGCTGGTGCCGGACCTGCCGAAGCCGCGCCCGTACCGCGAGATCTTCGTGTACGGCCCGCGCGTGGAAGGTACCCACCTGCGCTTCGGCGCGGTTGCGCGTGGCGGCCTGCGCTGGTCGGACCGTCGCGAAGACTTCCGTACCGAAGTGCTGGGCCTGGTCAAGGCACAGATGGTCAAGAACACCGTCATCGTGCCGGTCGGCGCGAAGGGTGGCTTCTTCGCCAAGACCCCGCCGGTGAACGGCGATCGCGACGCGATCTTCGCCAATGGCGTGGCCTGCTACAAGCTGTTCATCCAGGGCCTGCTGGACATCACCGACAACATCGTCAACAACAAGATCGTGCCGCCGGTGGATGTCGTGCGCCACGACATGGACGATCCGTACCTGGTGGTGGCCGCCGACAAGGGCACCGCGACCTTCTCCGACATCGCCAACGGCCTGGCCATCGCGCACGGCTTCTGGATGGGCGATGCGTTCGCCTCCGGTGGTTCGGTCGGCTACGACCACAAGGGCATGGGCATCACCGCGCGCGGTGCGTGGGAGTCGGTCAAGCGCCACTTCCGTGCGCTGGGCCGTGACAGCCAGAGCCAGGACTTCACTGCGGTCGGCGTCGGCGACATGTCCGGCGACGTGTTCGGCAATGGCATGCTGCTGTCGCGCCATATCCGCCTGGTCGCTGCGTTCGACCACCGCCACATCTTCCTGGACCCGAATCCGGATGCGGCCACGTCGTTCATCGAGCGTGAGCGCCTGTTCACCCTGCCGCGTTCGAGCTGGGCGGACTACGACACCAAGCTGATCAGCAAGGGCGGCGGCGTGTATCCGCGCAGCCTGAAGTCGATCGAGATCACCCCGCAGGTGCGTGAGGCGCTGGGTCTGGACGAGAACGTCAAGGCGCTGTCGCCGAACGATCTGATGAGCGCGATCCTGAAGGCACCGGTCGACCTGCTGTGGAACGGCGGCATCGGTACCTACGTCAAGGCTGCCAGCGAGCAGCACAGTGATGTCGGCGACCGCGCCAACAACGCACTGCGCGTGAACGGTGGCGAGCTGCGCTGCAAGGTGGTGGGCGAGGGCGGCAACCTGGGCATGACCCAGCTGGGCCGCATCGAAGCTGCCCAGGCCGGCGTGCTGCTCAACACCGACTTCATCGACAACTCGGCCGGTGTCGACACCTCCGACCATGAAGTCAACATCAAGATCCTGCTCAACGATGTGGTGCGGGCCAAGAAGCTGACCGTCGAGCAGCGCAACAAGCTGCTGGCCTCGATGACCGATGAAGTCGCCGAGCTGGTGCTCAACGACAACTATCGCCAGAACCAGGCACTGAGCCTGATGGAGCGGATGGCAGTCAAGCGCCTGGGGTCCAAGCAGCACTTCATCCGCACCCTGGAACAGCAGGGCCTGCTCGACCGCCAGATCGAGTTCCTGCCGTCCGATGCCGAGCTCTCGCAGCGCAAGGCACGCGGCCAGGGCCTGACCCGTCCGGAGCTGTCGGTGCTGCTGTCCTATTCCAAGCTGGTGGCGTTCAACCAGCTGCTGGATTCGGACATCCCGGAAGATCCGTACCTGTCCAAGGAGCTGCAGCGCTACTTCCCGACCCCGCTGCAGAAGAAGTACGCCGACGCGATGGAGCGTCACCGCCTGAAGCGCGAAATCATCGCCACGGCCGTGACCAACCAGACCATCAACCGCATGGGCGCCACCTTCCTGATGCGCATGCAGGAAGACACCGGCCGTTCCATCGCCGAGGTCGCCAAGGCCTACACCATCAGCCGCGAAACGCTGGATGCGCGCGCGTTGTGGGCACAGATCGATGCCCTCGACGGCAAGGTGCCGGAGTCGGTGCAGATCGACGCCCTGGAAGTGATCTGGAAGCTGCAGCGCTCGTTCGTGCGTTGGCTGCTGTCGCGCCCGGGCGCGATGCCGGGCATCACCGAAGCGGTCAACCGCTACCAGGGACCGTTCAACGACATCCGCGTCGCTTCGGGCGTGCTGCCGGATTCGCAGCGTCCGACCTACGAAGCCCTGGTGGCCGAGTGGAAGGAAAAGGGCCTGCCGTCTGCACTGGCACAACAGCTGGCCGAACTGCACTTCCTGGAACCGGCGTTCGACATCATCGAACTGGCCCGCACCCGCAAGCTGAAGCCGGTGGACGTGTCCAAGGTCCACTTCCGCCTGGGCGATGCCCTGCAGCTGCCGTGGCTGTTCGAGCAGGTCGACGCGTTGGAGGTCAACGGTCGTTGGCACGCGGTGGCGCGTGGCGTGCTGCGTGACGAGCTTGCAGCCAACCACCGCAACCTGGCCGGGCAGGTGCTGGGCACCAAGGGCAGCAGTGCCGAGGCCAAGGTCGCTGCCTGGATGGGCCGCGACGACAACAGCCTGCGCTTCACCCTGGCGATGCTGGCCGAACTGGCCGAGCAGAAGACCCTGGACTACCCGACCGTCTCGGTCGCGGTGCAGCGCCTGGGCCAGCTGGCCGCGCATGGTGCGTAAGCGCATTCGCGCTGACGCCCCACGGATTGCTCTGCAAACCGTGGGCCCCATGCCAACCATGCTCCCAGACCCCCGCGCCGTTGGCGCGCCCCCCTGACTCAGGGGGGGTCCTGATCTGGAGCAGTTGGAGGAACGGCCCCGCGAAAGCGGGGGCGTTCTGGATTGTGTGGTAGTGGGGCGCGGGGGGCGGGGCCCCGCTTCCTGGCCACCGGGGGGCCGCGGCGGGGCGGGGGGGGCGCGCGCGGGGGTGGGGGTGGTGGGGCG